>NZ_JBQEQB010000015.1:0-101801 GCF_052046055.1 Pseudomonas sp. 22082 | reverse complement strand
GCCTTCGCGAGCAAGCCCGCTCCCACAGGGATAATGCGATGAAGCCGGGTTACTCGATGAAAGTCACCACGCCATCCTTCAGCGACTTCACGCGAGCCAGCGACTCGACGCGGTAACCCTGCGAATCCAGCTCCGCACGGCCGCCCTGGAACGACTTCTCGATCACGATGCCCAGGCCTGCGACGGTGGCGCCGGCCTGTTTGATGATCGAGATCAGTGCCTGGGACGCCTTACCGTTGGCCAGGAAGTCGTCGATGATCAGCACACGGTCGCTGCTGGTCAGGTGGCGAGGGGAGATGGCCACGGTGCTTTCGGTTTTCTTGGTGAACGAGTAAACGGTCGCCGACAGCAGGTTTTCAGTCAGGGTCAGGGACTGTTGCTTGCGGGCGAAGATCACCGGCACGCCGAGGTTCAGACCGGTCATGATCGCCGGGGCGATGCCCGAGGCTTCGATGGTGACAATCTTGGTGATGCCCGAATCCTTGAACAGCGTGGCGAATTCGTCGCCGATCAGCTTCATCAGGGCCGGGTCGATCTGGTGGTTCAGGAAGGCGTCGACCTTCAGGACCTGGTCGGAAAGCACAATGCCTTGTTCGCGGATTTTCTGGTGCAGGGCTTCCATGAAGCTGTCCTCTGTTGGCGCCTTGTGCGCCCTAAGGTTTTAAAAAAGTGGTCAATTCTAGCGCTTTAACATCGCGCGTATATCAGCCAATGCGCTGTTGCCCCGCACGGCTTTGACTTCGGTCGGTGTGTCGTCGTTGCCTTCCCAGGCCAGGTCGTCCGGCGGCAGTTCATCGAGGAAGCGGCTTGGCGCGCAGTCGATGATCTCGCCGTACTGTTTGCGCTTGGCGGCGAAGGTAAACGCGAGGGTCTGGCGCGCGCGGGTAATGCCCACGTAGGCCAGGCGGCGTTCTTCTTCGATGGTGTCGGATTCGATGCTGGAACGGTGCGGGAGGATTTCCTCTTCCATGCCCATGATGAACACGTAGGGGAATTCCAGGCCCTTGGACGCATGCAGGGTCATCATCTGCACGCCTTCGGCGCCGTCTTCCTCTTCCTGCTGACGTTCCAGCATGTCACGCAGGACGAGTTTGCCGATGGCGTCCTCGACGGTCATTTCGCCGTCTTCGTCTTTTTCCAGGGTGTTCTTCAAGGCTTCGATCAGGAACCAGACGTTGCTCATCCGGTAATCCGCGGCCTTGTCGCTGGAACTGTTGGTGCGCAGCCAGTTCTCGTAGTCGATGTCCATGACCATGCTGCGCAGGGCGGAGATCGGGTCTTCGCCGGCGCACTGCTCGCGCACCTTGTCCATGAAACGCTTGAAGCGCGACAGGCGGTCGGTGAAGCGGCTGTCCAGATGTTCGCCCAGGCCGAGTTCGTCGGTGGCGGCGTACATCGAGATCTTGCGTTCGGTGGCGTAGTTGCCGAGCTTTTCCAAAGTCGTGGAGCCGATTTCCCGGCGCGGCACGTTGATCACCCGCAGGAAGGCGTTGTCGTCGTCCGGGTTCACGATCAGGCGGAAATAGGCCATCAGGTCTTTCACTTCCTGACGCCCGAAGAAGCTGTTGCCGCCGCTCAGACGGTACGGCACCTGATGGTGCTGCAGTTTCAGCTCGATCAGCTTGGCCTGGTAGTTGCCGCGATAGAGGATCGCGAAATCGCTGTACGGGCGGTCGGTGCGCAAGTGCAGGCTGAGGATTTCCATGGCCACGCGTTCGGCTTCGGCGTCCTCGTTGCGGCAGCGGATCACGCGGATCTCGTCGCCGTGGCCCATCTCACTCCACAGCTGCTTCTCGAATTCGTGCGGGTTGTTCGAGATCAGCACGTTGGCGCAGCGCAGGATGCGGCTGGTGGAGCGGTAGTTCTGCTCGAGCATCACCACTTTCAGGGACGGATAGTCGTCCTTGAGCAGCATCAGGTTTTCCGGCCGCGCGCCGCGCCAGGCGTAGATCGACTGGTCGTCGTCGCCCACCACGGTGAACTGGTTGCGTTTGCCGATGAGCATTTTCACCAGCAGGTACTGGCTGGCGTTGGTGTCCTGGTATTCGTCGACCAGCAGGTAACGCACCTTGTTCTGCCACTTTTCGAGGATGTCGGCGTGCTCTTCGAAGAGTTTCACCGGCAGCAGGATCAGGTCGTCGAAGTCCACCGCGTTGAACGCCTTGAGCGTGCGCTGGTAGTGGGTGTAGACGATGGCGGCGGTCTGTTCCTTGGGGTTGCGGGCGTTTTCCAGGGCCTGGGCCGGCAGGATCAGGTCGTTTTTCCAGGCGCCGATCATGTTCTTGATCTCGTCGACGCCGTCGTCGCCTGCATATTCCTTCTGCATGATGTCGGTCATCAGCGACTTGACGTCGGTTTCGTCGAAGATTGAGAAACCGGGTTTGTAGCCCAGCCGTTCATGTTCCTTGCGGATGATGTTCAGGCCCAGGTTGTGGAAGGTGCAGACCGTCAGCCCGCGTCCTTCACCTGGACGCAGCAGGGTGCCGACCCGCTCTTTCATCTCGCGCGCGGCCTTGTTGGTGAAGGTCATGGCGACGATGTACTGGGCGCGGATGCCGCAGTTCTGGATCAGGTGCGCAATCTTGCGCGTGATCACGCTGGTCTTGCCGGAGCCAGCACCGGCGAGCACCAATAGAGGGCCGCCGACGTAGTTCACGGCTTCTTGCTGCCGGGGATTGAGTCGGGACATACGAAAATTCGGGAGTCGTTGACGAAATGGGCCGGCATTTTAACAGGCTCAGCGATTTGTGCTGCTCTCTCCGACTTGTGACGCAGCACGCGATTCAAATTTGCCGGTTTTGTTACTTTCACGCAGGATGCGCGGTGATTTTGCGGCTAATGTTCTCATTCGTGACACAAAATAACGTTTTGATAACCGTTGTCGTTTGGTCATTGGTTGCCGCAACGGCATAATGCCCGCCGCCCACATCATTGCAGAGTCTAGGGAGTCAGCTTGACTACGCCTGTCGAACCCTTGCGTTTGCTGCTACTGGCCGAAGAGCCAGCGTGGACAGCGTTATTGCGCGAGTGTCTGGCTCCGTTGGGGAGTGCGGCGGTGCTGATCAGCGCGCCGAGCTGGGAGTCGGTCAGCAGCCTGTTCGAAGACAACCGCCACGCGGTGTTGTTGACCGTTCCCGCGTTGCAGCCGGCGCCCGGCCGTTGCAGCCTGCCGACGGTCTTGCTGTTGGAACACGAGCCGGCGACCGCGCCCGATGGTGTCAGCGACTGGCTGGTGTTCGATGCCCTCGATCCCGGCATGCTTCGACGTTGCCTGCGGCATGTGCGCGAACGCGGCGTGCTGGAAAACACCCTGCAACGCCTGGCCGAGCAGGATCCGCTGACCGGCATCGCCAACCGTCAGGGCTTCCAGACCCTGCTGACGGCGCGCCTCGCCGAAAACGACGGTCGCGGCCTGGCCCTCGGGCACCTTGATCTCGACAACTTCCGTCACGCCAACGACGCCCTTGGCCACCAGGCCGGCGACCGCCTGATCCTGCAAGTCGTCGCACGGCTGAAAAGTCAGCTGGAAGTCGGCGATCAACTGGCGCGCCTCGGCAGCGATGAATTCGCCCTGCTGATCGACACCCGCCGCGCCCCACAACGGGCGGAATGGATGGCCGAGCGCATTACCGAAGCCCTGGCCGAACCTTACTGGGTCGACGGCGAAAGCCTGTTGATCGGCTCCAGCCTGGGCATCGCCCATGCCCGCGCCCAGGGTGGTGCGGATCCGCTGATGTGGCATGCGCACATCGCCATGCAGCAGGCCAAGAGCACTCAGGGCTGCACCTTTCACATCTTCAACGAGCGGATCAACCGCAACGCGCGAAGCATGGCCGACCTCGAAAGCGAGCTGCGCCGGGCCTTGCGTCGCGATGAATTGGAGCTGCATTACCAGCCGCGCCTGAACCTGCAGGACGGCCAGATCGTCGGCCTCGAAGCGCTGGTGCGCTGGCGTCACAGTGAACGCGGCCTTCTGCCGCCGAGCGAATTCGTGCCGCTGGCCGAGCAGAGCGGTCTGATCGTGCCGCTGGGTTACTGGGTGATTTCCCGGGCCCTGCGCGACATGCAGGCGTTGCGCGAACGCGGACTGCCGGCGCTGCACATGGCGATCAACCTGTCGTTCCGCCAGTTTCAGGACAGTCAGTTGCTGCCGACGCTCAGTCGTCTGATCGCCGAGCGCGGGGTCGAGGCGCAGTGGCTGGAATTCGAACTCACCGAAACCGCCGTGATGCGCCGCAGCGATCTGGTCAAGCAGACCATGGACGCCCTCGGTCGCCTCGGCGTGCGATTTTCGCTGGATGATTTCGGCACCGGGTTCTCGTCGTTCGTGCACCTCAACAGCCTGCCGATCACCTTGCTGAAGATCGACAAGAGCTTTGTCGGCGGCATGGAGCAGCGCGAAGAGAACCGCAAACTGGTGCACGCCATGATCAACCTCGCGCACAACCTGCACCTGGAAGTGGTGGCCGAAGGGGTGGAAACCCGGGAGCAACTGGATCTGTTGCGCGGGTTCGGCTGTGATCAGGTGCAGGGTTACCTGATCAGCAAGCCGCTGCCGTTGGCGGAACTGGTTGAATATCTGGTGGTTGACGCCAGCCAGCCGCCGCTGGGTATCGTGGTTTAGCCTCAAACCCCTGTGGGAGCGAGCTCGCTCCCACAGGGAGACTCATTCGGCCTGAGCGATTTTGAAGCCTTGAGATTGCGGCTCAAGCCGAATCATTCGCTTCATCTTCCATTCGAACGCCAGCGTCAAGCTCACCGCCGCACAGGCCAGCCCCAGCGCCAGACCCCACCAGACGCCGGTCGGCCCCCAGTGCAGATGAAACGCCATCAGCCACGCCGCCGGCGCGCCGATCAGCCAGTAGCAAACAAGCCCGACCAGGAATGTGGTCTTGGCATCCTTGAGGCCGCGGATGCAGCCCATGGCAATCGTCTGCGTGCCGTCGAACAGCTCGAACCACGCCGCCACGGCCAGCAGGCTCACGGCCAGACGAATCACTTCGGCAAACGCCGGGTCGTTATGGTCGAGGAACAAACCGACCAACTGATTCGGCAGCAACCAGAACACCATCGCAAACCCCAGCATTACCACCGCACCAAAGACGATGCCGACCCTTCCCGACATCCGCGCATCGTTCAATTGCCCGGCGCCGTAATGCTGGCCGACGCGCATGGTGATCGCATACGACATCCCCGCAGGAACCATGAATGCCACCGAGACGATTTGCAGGGCGATCTGATGCGCCGCCAGTTGCGTGCTGCCCATGGTGCCCATGCACAGCGCCGCGAAGGCGAACAGCCCGACTTCCACCGCGTAGGTGCCGCCGATGGGCAGGCCCAGGCGCCAGAGTTCTTTCAGGTACTGCCGGTTCGGCCGCGACAGACCTTCGCGAAGCGGGTAGGCGTCATAGGCCGGATGCCGACGAATGTGCCAGGCCAGTGCCAGCGCCATGCAGTTGGCGACAATTGCCGTGACCAGGCCGATACCGGTCAGCCCGAGTTTCGGCAGGCCGAACAGGCCGGTGATCAGCGCGTAGTTGAGCAGGAAGTTGGCCACCGTGCCGGCGAGGCTGATGACCATCACCGGCGTTGCCCGGCCGATGGCGCTGGTGAAACCGCGCAGGGCCATGAAGCTCAGGTAGCCGGGCAGGGCGAAGGGCAGGGCGATCAGGAACTGCCCGGCGGCGTTGACGTTGGTCTCGGTCTGGCCGAACAGCAGCAACACCGGTTTCAAGTTCCACAACAGCAGCCCGGCACCGAGCGCCATCAGCCATGCCAGCCACAGTCCGGCCTGGGTCAGGCGGGCGGCACCGATGATGTCGCCAGCGCCCTGACGAATCGCCACCAGAGTGCCGACCGCCGCGATCACGCCGATGCAGAAAATAGACACGAATGAATAAGTGGCCGCGCCCAGACCGCCACCGGCTAGCGCTTCGGGACTGAGGCGCGCCATCATCAGGGTGTCGGTCAGCACCATCAGCATGTGCGCCAACTGCGAGGCGATCAACGGCCCCGCCAGCCGCAGGATGGCCCAGAGTTCGGTACGCACAGGACGCTGCATGGCGTTCACATCCTTATAAAAGAGGGAGCAAGAGACCGTCGATTCTCAGGGTTTGGCGCAGGTTGCACAAAGGGATAAAAAGGATGGGTGGCATGATTAAAACTCATCCTGCCGCGATTCTGCTAAGTTGGCGCAATCCCGCCATTGGAGCGTTGTGCATGTCCCGTCGTCTTCCACCCTTGTATGCCCTGCGCGCATTCGAAGCGGCGGCACGCCACAGCTCGTTCACCCGGGCAGCCGAAGAGTTGTCGATCACTCAGAGTGCGGTGAGCCGGCACATTCGCACGCTCGAAGAGCATTTCGCCTGCCGCTTGTTCCACCGCAGCGGACGCAACCTGCAACTGACCGAGTCGGCACGCCTACTGCTGCCGGGCATCCGTGATGGCTTTGCTGCGTTGGAACGGGCCTGCAATACCTTGCGCGCCGAAGATGACATCCTGCGCATGAAAGCCCCGTCGACCCTGACCATGCGCTGGTTGCTGGCGCGGCTCAGTCGTTTTAGGCATTTGCAGCCAGGCAACGAGGTGCAACTGACCAGCGCGTGGATGGACGTGGACTCGGTGGACTTCAACAACGAGCCCTTCGATTGCGCGGTGCTGCTGAGTGACGGACATTTCCCGCCGGACTGGGAAGCCAGCCTGCTGTTTCCAGAGGAGCTGATTCCGGTTGGCGCGCCGAACCTGCTCAACGATCAGTCGTGGGACGTGGCGCGGCTGGCCAGCGCCGAGCTGCTGCACCCGACGCCGGATCGCCGGGACTGGCGCAGTTGGCTGGAACACATGGGACTGTCGGAACAGGTGTCGCTCAAGGGCGGGCAGGTGTTCGACACCCTGGAGCTGGGCATGATCGCGGCAGCCAGGGGCTATGGGGTGTCCATGGGCGATCTACTGATGGTGGCCGAGGATGTCGCGCAAGGGCGCTTGAGCCTGCCCTGGCCGACGGCGGTCGCCAGCGGACTGAATTATTACCTGGTATGGCCAAAGACCCGCCCCGGAGGTGAACGTTTGCGCCGCCTCAGCGACTTCCTGCAAGGCGAAGTCCGCGCCATGGCGCTGCCGGCGGTCACGCGCTTGAGCTGAATCGTTCGAGCCTGCACAATGCCGGCCTTTCGCCATAACCCTGCTGTTCGCTCAAGTATTCGGTTTTACCGCCGAATACGTGCATGTGGAACCGTCGTGCCGGTCTCCACGATTCACCCCCATTAGAAAATTATCCGAGCTGCGATCAAGGAGGATCGGAAGTTCGGCCAGGAGCTGTCCATGTCTCAACCTCGCGCTCGGATCGCCTCGCAGCTGGGCCTCGCGCTCGCCGTGATACTGGCGATTGTCATCAGCGGCAGTACAGTCTTTGCTTTGCGTTCGCTGGATACCGCCAACCTCGCCACTCGTGAGGAGCACCTCGCCAGTGAAGCGCGTCTGCTCGCCGACCAATTGAGCACCTTCCACGGCACGCTGCGCGAAAGCACCCAGCGCCTGAGCGGGTTGTTCGAGAAGCGCTTCAGCGCCGGCCTGAGCATTCATCCGAGCGAGCCGGTGACCGTGGCCGGCACCCAGACGCCGGGCCTGCACCTGGGCAGCGAAGTGTTGAACAACAACTTCAAGGAAGTCGACGAGTTCAAGCAGATGACGGCCGGTGTCGCCACGCTGTTCGTGCGTAGCGGCGAAGACTTTGTGCGGGTCAGCACCTCCCTGACCAAACAGGATGGCACCCGCGCCATTGGCACCTTGCTCGACCACGCCCATCCAGCCTATGCGAAGTTGATGGCGGGGCAAGGGTACGTCGGCCGCGCCTTGCTGTTCGACCGTTCCTACATGACCCAATACACCCCGGTGCGTGACAGCAGCGGCAAGGTGATTGCGGTGTTGTTCGTCGGTTTCGATTACACCGACGCGCAGAACGCCCAGTTCGCCAATCTCAAGCGCTTCCGCATCGGCCAGACCGGTTCGCTGGCATTGCTGGACGAGAAAAACCAATGGCTGGTGGCCCCGGCGGGCGTGCAGGCGCTGGATCAAGCGATTCCGGTAATCAACGATCTGGCGAAAGCGCCGGGTAAAGGCCGGTTCTGGAGCGACAAGTCCGAAGATTTCTACAGCATCGCCGTGCCGTTCGAGGGTGGGCCGTGGTCGGTAGTGGCGAGCATGCCGAAGGCGGAGATTCGCGCGGTGACCTGGAGCGTCGGCACTCAGCTGGCCATCGGCAGTCTGCTGGCGATGCTGCTGGCGGTCGGCTCTGTGGTCTGGTTGCTGCGCAGCAAGCTGGCGCCACTGGGCGATCTGGTGCGTCAGGCCGAAGCCTTGGGCGCGGGTGATCTGAGCGTGCGCCTGAGTGTGTCGAGCAACGACGAGATTGGTCAGTTGGCCCGCGCCTTCAACCAAATGAGCCAGGCCCTGTCGACCATGGTCGAGCACATCCGCCGCGCCTCGGAAGAGGTCAACCGTCGGGCTCAGGCGCTGTCCGGTCTGTCCGGCGGCGCCTATGAAGGCATGGAGCAACAGTCCGGCGAGATCACCAGCATGGCCGGCGCGGTAGAGGAGTTTTCCGCCACGTCGCTGAACATTGCCGACAACATGGGCAACACTCAACGTCTGGCTCAGGAAAACGCGCAGCAGACCCAGATCGGTCGCACGTCGATGGAGGAAGCGTCTTCCTCGCTGGAGCAGATTGCCGGCGCACTGAACACCACCGCGACCGTGATCAACACGCTCGGTCAGCGTTCCCAGGAAATCGGCGGCATCGTCAGCGTGATCACCTCGATTGCCGAACAGACCAACCTGCTGGCACTCAACGCTGCAATCGAAGCCGCCCGTGCCGGTGAACAAGGTCGCGGCTTTGCCGTGGTGGCCGACGAGGTACGCAGCCTGGCCTCGCGTACCCGTCAGGCGACGGATGAAATTTCCAGCATGATTCACAGCATTCAGCAGGAAACCGGCAACGCCATCAGCACCATGGAGCAGGGCAACCTGCTGATGCAGGAAGGCCTGTCGCGCAATGCCAACGTGGCGTCGGCGCTGGCGCGCATTGACGAGCAAAGTCGCTCGGCGGGTGAGCAGTTTGCCGCGATCACCACCGCGACTCAGGAACAGAGCAGCACCGCGACTTTGCTCAGCAGCAACTTGCAGAGCATCGCGATGGCCAACAGCGAGCAGCGCGAAGTGGTGTCGAACCTGGCCATCACCGCCAAGGAACTGGAAGGCCTGGCAGCCGACCTGCGCCAAGAGGTCGACCGCTTCCGTTGAGGCGTCTCTGAAATAGTGATCGCGAGCAGGCTCGCTCCCACAGGATCTATGTTGGACGTGTGGGAGCGAGCCTGCTCGCGATTGGGGCCACCCCAAACTCAGCACTTACTGAGTCGCCGGCCGATACTGCAACGCTTCGGCCAGATGCTCGCGACTGATATCTGCGCACTTTTCCTGATCCGCCAACGTCCGCGCGACCTTGAGCAGCCGGTGGGCCGAGCGCAGCGACAAGGTCAATCTTTCGCACGCGGTCTCCAGCCAGGTCTCATCGACTGTGGATAACTTGCAGTGCTCCTTCAGCCCCGGCAAATCGAGAAACGCATTGGCACAGCCCTGGCGTTTTTGCTGACGCTCGCGGGCCTCGGCGACCAATGTGGCCGCGCTGGCGCTGTCTTCTCCCGGTTTCACGGCAGGGTTCAACGCTGTCGCCTCCCGCGCTACTGTCAGGTGCAAGTCGATCCGGTCCAGCAACGGCCCCGACAGTTTGTTGCGATAGCGCTGCACCATGTCCGGTGTGCATGAGCATTTGCCGCTCGGTTCGCCGAGATATCCACAGGGGCAGGGATTCATCGCCGCGACCAGTTGGAATCTCGCGGGAAACCGCACCCGTTCCTTGGCCCTTGCGATCACGATGCAGCCGGATTCCAGCGGTTCGCGCAGCACCTCCAGCACCTTGCGATCAAACTCGGGCAGCTCATCGAGAAACAGCACGCCATGGTGGGCGAGGGTGATTTCGCCGGGCTGAGGTTTTGAACTGCCACCGACCAATGCCGGCCCGGAAGCCGAGTGATGCGGTTGGCGGAACGGGCGTTGCGGCCAGTGAGTCAGCGGCGCGCCACTGGCGACGGATTGAATCGCCGCCACTTCCAGCGCTTCACTCTCGGTCAGCGGTGGCAGCAGCCCTGGCAAACGACTGGCCAGCAATGTCTTGCCCGTCCCCGGTGGCCCGCTGAACAGCAGGTTGTGGGCGCCGGCAGCGGCAATCAGCAGCGCCCGTTTGGCCGCCAGTTGGCCCTGTACTTCATTCAGGTCGGGATAAGGTTTGGCAGCATGGATCAGCCCGTCCGAGACATAAGGCTCGACTGGCGTATGCCCGTTGAAATGCGCCACAGCCTCCAGCAGATGATCCACCGCAATCACCCTCAGTCCCGACGCCAGACAAGCCTCCTCGGCATTCGCCCGCGGCACCACCAGCGTCCGCCCGGCCTTGCGCGCTGCCAGTGCCGCCGGCAACACCCCGCGCACCGCCCGCACGGCGCCGGACAACGCCAGTTCGCCAAGGCACTCCACGTCATCCAGCGTCAACGTCGGCACCTGCACACTCGCCGACAGGATTCCCAGCGCAATTGCCAGATCGAACCGCCCGCCATCCTTGGGCAGATCCGCCGGCGCCAGATTCAACGTGATCCGCCGCGCCGGAAACTGCAGCCCGGAATTGATGATCGCGCTACGCACCCGATCCTTGCTTTCCTTCACCGCCGCTTCGGGCAGGCCGACCATGGTCAGCGAGGGCAAGCCGTTGGCCAGGTGAACTTCGACGGTGACGGCGGGGGCATCCACGCCAATCTGGGCGCGGCTGTGGACGATGGCGAGGGACATGGTCGTTCCTTGAGTTGAATCGGGGGCCGCTTCCTGCGGGTTTTTGAAGGGTAGTTGAGCGGGGTTCTAGCGTTTGAGTAGAGGTTTGCAAGACGTATCAGAAAGCGGTTGTGCGGGCCGATGCATTCATCTTCTGCCTGCTAACAGACCACTTGGCTCAAGCTCAGGTCCGCACGTAACGGCAACTTCAATAAACCTCCGTTGATTGGCTGACAAATTTCCAGCCAGTCGGAGTGCTTCGAGGTGTAGTTCAACAACCTGAAGTAGCTTTGTCTTTCTCTTTTTATCCTTCACAGAGACCTCCTTCCTGATGGGTGTCGCTAATGTAATGACAGGCGTAAAGACAACTTAAATAGGCGCGGACGCTAATTTTTGTAGGGGCGTGCCCTAATAGTTGTAGGACGCCAGCGAAAGCGACTCGACGGTCTTGTATCGCAAAGTCGGATGCTCCAGTTTGGCCGCTCAATGCAGCCTCTGGAGGCGAAAAATGAACCGCAATGGTATGCGCCCGATTCATCCGGGTGAGGTTCTGAATAAGGAATTCATGGAGCCATTGGGCATGACGGTCATGGACTTGGCCATGCCCACGAACTGGCTTGAAACCGAGATCGAAAAGCTTGTGAAATGCCAGCTCAGGATCTGCGCCGATTTGGCAATCAGGCTTGCCATTCACCTCAACACCACGCCTGAGTTCTGGATGAATCTTCAGTCGACTTACGATTTGCGAAAAGCTGAAGTTTAGAGAGGAGCTTCCGTCCGTGATCAACTGGAGCGGCTGGCGCATTGCGCTTGATCTGAATCCAAGGTCGTACGGCGGGGAGCTGAACAGTTGCTGTGACTACTCCTCAGAAAACCGATTATTGCAGCTATCTCGAGGCGAAAAAAAACCGCCTTGAGGAGACGGTTTTCAGTTGCAGGCTTCGGTGAGGCCAAGGCCTGCGCGTCCTTAGTGGACACACTCACGTTTGCTGAGGTTATGCAGGTCTGATCGCTGGCACAAGCATCAACGAAATTCCGCCAACCAGTTGCGGGCTGGGATGAGGACTCACTCAGCCGGCGGCGTCAGCTTCGCTTCCATCTCCGCCACCTTCGCCTCAAGGCTCTCGAGCCGGGCGCGAGTGCGCGCCAGCACCACCATCTGACTGTCAAACTCTTCACGGCTCACCAGGTCCAGTTTGCTGAAGGCACTTTGCAGCAGCATCTTGAACTGGCTTTCGATTTCGGCTTTTGGCAAGGGCGTGTCGCCGCTGAACAGGCGGGAGGCGGTGCCGCTCAGGGCGTCGAGGAAGTCTTTGGGCGCGAGCATGGGATATGTCCTGGAAACAATGGCCGGCAGTGTATCACGCAGTGTCTATAGTCATTGGCGCAGGCACGGATGCACGCTTTTCGCGCAACGGGATGCACGGCCACGCACCGTTGTTGTGCGTATCCGGAGTGCCATTTGGGTGATGGCATCTGTGGCAGCGGCCAAGGGATTGAAATCAGTGGTTTTTGGCGAGATGGCAAGCTTTCTGCTTAGTCACCTTCGACCCATGCACTGATGCAGTCGCTGTGACGAATGCAGTGCGGCAGACGGAGCGGGGAGTTTCGTCTGGAGCGGTTAGCTGGCGTCGACAACGAAGCGTTACAAAGCCAGGCACTGCGCTTAGACTTGAGTCGGGTTTGTTTTCCTGGGGCAAGTCCACCAATTCGGGAGAGAGTTTCATGAAGCTAGTCACTGCCATCATCAAGCCGTTCAAGTTGGACGACGTGCGCGAGTCGCTGTCCGAAATCGGCGTGCAGGGCATTACCGTTACTGAAGTCAAAGGCTTCGGTCGGCAGAAGGGTCACACCGAGCTGTATCGCGGCGCGGAGTATGTGGTCGATTTTCTGCCCAAGGTGAAAATCGACGTTGCCATCGACGACAAGGATCTGGATCGGGTTATCGAGGCGATAACCAAGGCTGCCAACACCGGCAAGATCGGTGACGGCAAGATCTTCGTGGTCAATCTGGAACAGGCGATCCGCATCCGTACCGGCGAAACCGATACCGACGCGATCTAAACGCCGCCACAAACCCAACGCCCCAGGAGAAAACAATATGACTCTGCGTAAATTCGCAGGGCTAGGAGCCCTGTTGTCTATCGTAATGCCCGGCCTGGCCATGGCGGCAGACGAAGTGGCAGCCCCAGTCCTGAATTCCGGCGACACTGCCTGGATGCTTACTTCCACAGCCCTCGTGCTGTTCATGACCATTCCCGGCCTCGCGCTGTTCTACGGCGGCATGGTTCGGTCGAAAAACATTCTTTCCGTGATGATGCAGTGCTTCGCCATTACCGGTCTGATCAGCGTCCTGTGGGTCATTTATGGCTACAGCATCGCGTTCGACACCACCGGCATGGAGCAGGGCGTCGTCAACTTCAACTCGTTCGTGGGCGGTTTCGGCAAGGCGTTCCTGGCCGGTGTTACGCCAGCGAGCCTGACCGGCCCGGCGGCGCTGTTCCCCGAGGCGGTCTTCATCACCTTCCAGATGACCTTCGCGATCATCACTCCGGCGCTGATCGTCGGTGCGTTTGCCGAGCGGATGAAGTTCTCCGCGATGCTGATCTTCATGGGCATCTGGTTCACCCTGGTTTATGCACCGATCGCGCACATGGTCTGGTCCGGCAACGGCGGCCTGATGTGGGACTGGGGCGTGCTCGACTTCGCCGGCGGCACCGTGGTGCACATCAACGCCGGTGTGGCCGGTCTGATCGCCTGCCTGGTACTGGGTAAACGCAAAGGTTTCCCGACCACTCCGATGGCGCCACACAATCTGGGTTACACCCTGATGGGCGCGGCGATGCTGTGGGTCGGCTGGTTCGGCTTCAACGCCGGTTCCGCTGCGGCCGCCAACGGCACCGCCGGCATGGCGATGCTGGTCACTCAGATCGCTACCGCTGCTGCTGCATTGGGCTGGATGTTCGCCGAGTGGATCACCCACGGCAAACCAAGCGCACTGGGTATCGCATCCGGCGTCGTTGCAGGTCTGGTCGCGATCACTCCGGCCGCTGGCACTGTGGGCCCGATGGGCGCCCTGGTGATCGGTCTGGCAGCAGGCGTGGTGTGCTTCTTCTGCGCCACCACCCTGAAACGCAAACTCGGTTATGACGACTCCCTGGACGCCTTCGGCGTGCACGGTATCGGCGGTATCCTCGGCGCGATCCTGACCGGTGTGTTCGCTGCACCGTCGCTGGGTGGCTTCGGCACCGTCACCGACATCGCCGCACAAGTCTGGATTCAGTGCAAAGGCGTCGGCTTCACCGTGATCTACACCGCCATCGTCACTTTCATCATCCTCAAGGTGCTGGATGCCGTGATGGGTCTGCGTGTGACCGAGGAAGAAGAATCGGTCGGCCTGGATCTGGCACAACACAACGAGCGCGGCTACAACCTGTAAGCACGCGCCGCAAAAAACTTGCCCGGCTCGCCGGGCATTTTTTTATCTGGAATTTGTCTTCCCCGATACAGCTGAAAGGATTTTTCGTACTGCTTTGGTCGTGTTTACGACGAGTGTTTTTCTGCGGCCAAAGGCTTACATCATTGAAGGAATATTAGGGCCTTTGTTTTTTTCCAGAGCGCGCTAGAATGCGCCCCGAACGTGCGGAGAACTGTATGTGGCAACAGACTCTGATAACCCTGCGGGCACGGCCCCGGGGCTTTCATCTGGTGACGGACGAGTTGCTCGCCGGTCTGCCTGAACTCAAGGCATGCCGGGTCGGTCTGTTGCATTTGTGGCTGCAGCATACCTCGGCGTCGTTGACCATCAACGAGAACGCCGATCCGGCGGTACGTCGCGACTTCGAACGATTTTTCAATCGTCTGATCCCACAAGGAACAGACGGCTATGAGCATAACGACGAAGGCCTGGACGACCTCCCGGCGCACTTCAAGGCCAGCGTGCTGGGCTGTCAGATCAGTTTGCCGATAACGGCGGGCCGACTGGCACTGGGCACCTGGCAAGGCGTTTACCTGGGCGAGCACCGTGATCATGGCGGTGCCCGTAAAGTCCTCGCCACCTTGCACGGTGAAGGGGCATAAACCGTTGGTCACCAATGGTTACCGATTTTTTTCCGGCGACTTTCGACAGTCGCCAAAGCTGGTCTATAACTAATCTGCTTTTCGCAAGTCATGAGGTAGAACATGAGCGACGATGATCTGGAAAACGACGACCTCGAAGTAGGCGACGAAGACGAGGCCGAGGAAGGTCTGGAAGCAGCAGCGGAAGACGTTGCTGACGACGATGGCGGTGACGATACGCCGGCCCCGGCTGCCAAAGGCAAGGCCAAGGCTGCGGTGTCGGTCGACGAGTTGCCGAGCATCGAAGCCAAGAACAAGGAGCGCGATGCCCTGGCCAAGGCCATGGAAGAGTTCCTTGCGCGCGGTGGCAAGGTTCAGGAAGTGGAGGCCAACGTGGTCGCCGATCCGCCCAAGAAGCCGGACAACAAGTACGGCAGCCGCCCTATCTGAGGCGTGGCGCTTGCTTGCTGAAAAAGCCCGCCGTCGCTGCGGGCTTTTTCATGGGCGAAAGAAAATCAGCCGCGGCTGTTCCAGCGGGCGAGCACCGCGGGCAGATCGTTCAGGCTGCGAATCTCGGCATCCGGCAGGCGCTCCGCTTCCCAGACCTTGCCGGCGGGGTTGAACCAGATCGCTCGCAGACCGGCCTGCTGCGCCCCGGCGATGTCGTCCCCCGGGTGATCGCCGATATGCACGGCGGCTTCGGCGCTCACGCCACCGCGCTGCAACGCTTCATGGAACAGGCGCGCATCCGGCTTGGCGATGCCGATGTCTTCGGCGCACAGCGCAAACTTGAAGTAGTCCGCCAGTCCGAGACGACGGACATCGGCGTTGCCGTTGGTGACCACCCCGAGAGCGTAGTGTTTGGCGAGGGTTTCCAGGATCGGCTCGACCTCCGGGAACACCTCGATCTGATGCCGCGCATGCAGAAACACTTCAAAACTCTTGTCTGCCAGATCCGACGCTTCACCGTGGGCGTACCCGGCTTCTTCCAGCGCATGGAACAACACTCGCCGGCGCAGCGCGCTGATGCGGTGCTTCAAGCCCGGCTCGTTGGCCAATACCCGCTCGCGGATCGACCACAGATGCTCCACCGGTACCGCGCCCAGATTCGGCGCATGTTCGCTCAGCCATTCGCGCAAAACCGCTTCGGCGCTGACGATCACCGGGGCGGTGTCCCACAGGGTGTCGTCGAGGTCGAAGGTGATCAACTGGATGCTCATGAATCGTCGCCTTTCATGCGTTTGGCCCGTGGGTGGGCGCTGTCGTAGACCGCCGCCAGGTGCTGGAAGTCCAGGTGGGTATAGATCTGGGTGGTCTTGATGTCCGAGTGGCCGAGCAGTTCCTGCACCGCGCGCAAGTCCTGGGAGGACTCGAGCAAATGGCTGGCGAAGGAGTGCCGCAGCATGTGCGGGTGCAGGTTCTGCCCCAGTTCGCGCTCGCCGGCCAGTTTGACCCGCACCTGAATTGCGCGCGGGCCGAGGCGTCGGCCTTGCTGGCTGACGAATACGGCGTCGTCCGCCGGATTGGTCAGCGCCCGCAGTGGTAGCCAGTGCTCCAGCGCTTCCCGGGCCTTTTTACCGACCGGCAACAGGCGCGTCTTGCTGCCCTTGCCGAGTACCTGAACCATGCCGTCGGCCAGATCGAGCTGATCGAGATTGAGCCCGGTCAGCTCCGACAGGCGCAGGCCGGAGGAATAGAACAACTCCAGAATCGCCTGATCGCGCCGCGCGAGAAAATCGTCCTCGACCGCACCTTCAAGCAGTTGCAGGGCGCGGTCGGTGTCGAGGGTTTTCGGCAGGCGGCGTTCGCCTTTGGGCGGTGCCAGTCCGGTGGCCGGATCGTGATCGCAGAGGCCTTCACGATTCAGATAATGGTAGAGCCCGCGCACGGCCGAGAGCAGGCGCGCCAGACTGCGCGACGACTGGCCCTGGGCATGCAGGCGGGCGATCAGGCTGCGCAGACGCTGGATGTCCAGCGCCTGCCAGCTGCCGATGTTCTGTTTGTTGCACCAGCCGAGGACTTTATCGAGGTCGCGGCGGTAGGCCGACAGCGTGTGCGGCGACACCTGCCGCTCACTGCGCAGGTGTTCGCAGTAAGCGTCCAGTTGTCGTTCCATGTTCAGCGTACCGAGCGCAGGGAGCTGTTGACCCGTGGCAGCACGCGACCCATGACTTCGGCGATGTAGCTGAGGAACAGCGTGCCGACCGAGCTCTTGTAGTGCTGCGGATCACGGCTGGCGATGGCCAGGATTCCGTGGATGCCCTGGTGGCTGACGGCGACCACGGCGGTGGAGCCGATCTGCTTGCGCTGCTCTTCGCCGAACAGGAAGTCCAGCTCGTGTTCACGCAGGCTACCGCTGACGCTCTTGCCTTCGGTGAGCAACCCGCCGATGGCAGTTTGCGCGTCGGCGTGGGTCACCCAGCGGCCGACCGGGGCCGGGTTATCGCCGAGCAGGATCAGGCTGACGAAGGGCACCTGGAAATCCTGGCGCAGGCTGTCTTCGACGCTGATCACCACATCTTCCAGAGTGGCAGCGTCCATCAGGGCGAGGATCAGGCGACGGGTCTTGTCGAACAGGCGATCGTTGTCCCGGGCGACGTCCATCAAGTGCGAGAGGCGGTGACGCATCTCGATGTTGCGGTCGCGCAGGATGGCCATCTGGCGCTCGACCAGCGAGACGGTATCGCCGCGCTGATGGGGGATGCGCAGGGACGGCAGCAGTTCTTCATGCTCGACGAAGAAGTCCGGATGAGCCTCCAGGTACGCGGCAACCGCTGCCGCCTCCAGTCTCTCGGACGCTGATTCACCGGACTGTCGGGCGGGTACCTGAGGCTTATCGGTCATGGCTTCTGCTCACTCAAAGACGCACTTGTCCTTCGTATACGCGCACTGCCGGGCCGGTCATCAACACCGGTTGGCCGGGGCCTGCCCACTCAATGGACAGGCGCCCGCCCGGCAGGTCGATCAACAGTGGCGAATCCATCCACCCCTGACTGATCGCCGCTACAGCAGCAGCGCAGGCACCGGTGCCGCAGGCCTGGGTTTCCCCGGCGCCGCGTTCCCAGACGCGCAGTTGTGCGCGGTGGCGGTCGATGACCTGGAGAAAACCGACGTTGACCCGCGCCGGAAAGCGCGGATGGTGTTCGATTTTCGGCCCCAGTTCATGCACCGGTGCAGTGTTGATATCGCTGACCCGCAGCACCGCATGGGGGTTGCCCATGGACACCGCGGCCAGATCGACCGGCGTACCGTCGACATCGACCTGATAACTCAAGGCCTGCTCCGGCGCCTGGAACGGAATGTCCGCCGGCACCAGGCGCGGGGCGCCCATGTTCACGCCGATCTGGCCGTCGTTACGCACGTCCAGTTCGATGATGCCGCCCTTGGTCTCGACGCGGATCTGCCGTTTGGCGGTCAGGCGTTTGTCGAGCACGAAGCGGGCGAAGCAGCGCGCACCATTGCCGCACTGCTCCACTTCGGAACCGTCGGAGTTGAAGATCCGGTAACGGAAGTCCACATCCGGATTGCTCGGCGCTTCGACGATCAGCAACTGGTCGAAACCGATGCCGGTGTGCCGGTCGCCCCACATTTTTGCGTGCTTGGGCTGAATATGCGCGTGCTGGCTGACCAGGTCGAGGACCATGAAGTCGTTGCCCAGGCCGTGCATCTTGGTAAAACGCAGCAGCATGGGTTTACTCCGGCAGCAGGCTTTCGCCGGCAAACAGCTCGGCCACGGTTTCGCGGCGACGCACTTCAAAGGCCTGATCACCATCCACCAGCACTTCGGCGGCACGGCCGCGAGTGTTGTAGTTGGAGCTCATCACGAAACCGTAGGCACCGGCCGAATGCACGGCCAGCAGATCGCCTTCTTCCAGCGCCAGCTCGCGTTCCTTGGCGAGGAAGTCGCCGGTTTCGCAGATCGGGCCGACGACGTCGTAGGTACGCGCAGCGGTCTCGCGTGGCTTGACCGGGGTCACGTCCATCCAGGCCTGGTACAGCGCCGGGCGGATCAGGTCGTTCATGGCCGCGTCGACGATGGCGAAGTCTTTGTGCTCGGTGTGCTTGAGGTACTCGACCTGAGTCAGCAGCACGCCGGCGTTGGCGACGATGAAGCGGCCCGGTTCGAACACCAGCGCCAGATCACGGCCGACCAGGCGCTCGCGCACAGCCTTGATGTAATCGGCAGCCAATGGCGGCTCTTCGTCGCGATAACGCACACCCAGGCCGCCACCGAGATCGATGTGGCGCAGGTGGATGCCGCAATCGCCGAGGCGATCGACCAGATCCAGCAGGCGGTCGAGGGCATCGAGGAACGGCGGCAGAGTGGTCAGTTGCGAACCGATGTGGCAGTCGACGCCGACCACTTCCAGGTTCGGCAGGTGCGCGGCACGCACGTACACGTCTTCGGCGTCGGCGATGGCGATGCCGAACTTGTTCTCTTTCAGACCGGTGGAAATGTACGGGTGGGTGCCGGCATCGACGTCCGGGTTCACGCGCAGCGAGATCGGCGCGCGAACGCCCAGCTCGGCGGCGACCACTTGCAGGCGCTCGAGCTCGTCGGTGGATTCGACGTTGAAGCAGTGCACGCCGACTTCCAGCGCACGGCGCATGTCGTCACGGGTCTTGCCGACGCCGGAGAACACGATCTTGTCCGGGCTGCCGCCGGCGGCCAGCACGCGTTCCAGCTCGCCACGGGAGACGATGTCGAAACCGGCACCGATGCGGGCCAGGACATTCAGGACGCCGAGGTTGGAGTTGGCCTTGACCGCGAAGCACACCAGGTGCGGCATGCCGGCCAGCGCATCGGCGTAGGCCAGGTACTGGGCCTCGATGTGGGCGCGGGAGTAGACGTAGGTGGGAGTGCCGAAGCGATCGGCGATGGCGGACAGCGCCACACCTTCCGCGAACAGCTCCCCGCCACGGTAGTTAAAAGCGTCCATGGCGATCCCTTAGTAAACGTCGTGCTTGTGTGCCTTGGAGGCAGGCTGCTTTTGCGAAGACTGGGCTTGCTCGGCCGGGTCCTGATCTTCATCGGGCAGGTACAGCGGGCCTTTTTGACCACAAGCCGAAACAAGGCAGGCAACCGCGACGAGCGCAGCAAGGGAAGAGATCAGGCGCTTCATGGCGAAATCCTTGAAAATGCGTTAATTGCGCCGGAGTATACCGGCCACCCGGCAGCTTGCCTATGCGACGGAACTCCCGTCCGGCGGGGCTCAGGCTGCGGCGCGGAAACTTTTCCCGCGTGACGGGTGGATATTTCGTCGCCGGGCAGGGCGCTTGGTCGTTATCCTTTGCAATCGGCTGGCGGCGTCCGTATCTTGCGGCGCTTGAGCCTGATCAGACATTTTTTGAGGTTGCCGCAATGAGTTTGTCCGAAGCCCGTTTCCACGATCTGGTCGATGAAACCCAGGAAAAACTGGAAGACATCTTCGACGACAGCGACCTGGACATCGACATGGAGAACTCGGCCGGTGTGCTGACCGTCAAGTTCGAGAACGGCACGCAGCTGATCTTCAGTCGTCAGGAACCGTTGCGTCAGCTGTGGCTGGCCGCCGTGTCTGGCGGTTTCCACTTCGACTACGACGAAGAAAGCGAACGCTGGATGTGCGACAAGAGCGAAGAGCAGCTGGGCGAAATGCTCGAGCGTATCGTCAAGCAGCAGGCTGGCACCGAATTCGATTTCGAAGGCCTGTGATTTCGTGACTGATACTGCGCCCGTCCGTCCGCCGAAGCCGCTCTACAGCAACGTCAGCCCGGCCGTGCCTTCGCCGTGCACCGGCGTGTGCCGGCTGGATGAGCAGAAGGTCTGCCTCGGTTGCATGCGCCATGTCGAAGACATCCGCGAGTGGCGTTCGGCCGATGACGAGCGCCGTCGGGTGATTTGTGCGCAAGCGGCTCAGCGCCGGCAGCTCACCGGAGCGTAGCTTGTATATTTTTTGAGCTGTGGTAGTGTCCGGAAACGCCTCAACCCATCGAGGCCTGGTGAAAACCCCGTCTTTTTTGGCGGGGTTTTGCTTTTTTTGTGTGCAGAAGAAAGGAGTCTGCCCGGATCATGACCGCACCTTCCATCACCCTTACCCGTCTGGACGTGCAACGTCTGGAGCGCCTGATCGACAGCCTGGATGACACGCTGCCGGGCGTGATCGCGCTGCAAACCGAACTGGACCGCGCCGATACCCTGGTCGGTCACGATGAAGTGCCTGCCGATGTCGTGACGATGAATTCCCGTGTGCACTGCCGCGAAGAAAGCAGCGGCAAGGACTACCACCTGACCCTGGTCTATCCGAAGCACGCCAACGCCGACGAAGGCAAAATCTCGATCCTGGCCCCGGTCGGCAGTGCGCTGCTGGGCCTGAAGGTTGGTCAGCACATCGACTGGCCGGCTCCGGGTGGCAAGACCCTGAAACTGACTTTGCTCGAAGTCGAATCGCAGCCGGCCAACGGCGGTGATTTCCCGGAGTAACCCGCTTCAGACCTGCTCGAGCGCCTCGTTCAGAGAGCGTTCCAGGTCGGCCTTGTAGCGCAGATACAGATTGCTTGAACTCTGCCCGTCACCGATCACGCCAGACAGGTCCAGGTCGGTGATGTAGCAGCGGTAGCGCTCGGTTTCCCGGCGCTGCCCGACGATCTCCCGGGCGACCACGCTGAACAGCTGGTCGCCATGTTCCAGCTCGCTGAATTCCCGTTGATTGCAATACAGCGTGACCTGCACTTCGCCGGGTGCGGCTTTGCCGACGATCGCCTGCACGTCGTAGAACGGTTTGTTGACCGGTGTCTGCGGCGCCGGGTGCATTTCGACCCGTCGCGCGCGTCCCGGCCCTGATGGCAATAACTGGTAATACAAGATTTCAAGACTGGCGGCATGGCCCGAATCCATCGGCAGCAGCGCTTCGCGGCGGAACTGGATCGATTGCAGGAACCGCTGCAATGGCACCAACAGGCTTTGCTCGTCGTGAAAGGGCAAGTGTTGTTGCCACAGCGCGTTGAACTCATCGAGCACGTATAGCTCGGCGGATAGTTCGGTGATCCGGTAGAACACCTGAATGCATTCGGGCTGGCCCATCGGCAGGATCAACGCCAGGTCGTGGTCTTCCAGCGCCATCGGGTCCAGGTGCAGCGGGCTGTAGCGTGGCTGTTCCTCGCCCAGATAATCGAGTAGCGCCGGCAGGGTGGCGAGGGCGACATGGCTGACCTGACCCGGCACCAGTTCCAGAACGTGGTAATGCTGCTGCACCTGGATCAGGTAGCGGTGATTCAGGTCGCTGAGCAACAGGGTCTGCGCGGTGTCGACAATTTCTTCCACCCGGCGCGCGATGAATTGCGCGCGGTTGTGACAGAAACAGCGCACTCGCAGCGAGGGCTGTTGCGCTCCGCGCGGCAGATTGTTGAGGTAATCGCGCAGGCAGTCCATCAGGGCATGCGGGCCGTCGAAGCGGTTGACCAGCACTTCGTTCCAGCTGTTAAGCGTGACCTGATCCAGGGTCAGCACCAGATTCTCGCGCACACCGGCATAGCTCAGGGAGTCCGTGCGCTCGGTGGTCATCAGGATGTTCAGGTCGCGGTGATGCTTGAGCGGATCGACCCCGACATTCACCAGCATCAAGACTTCGTTCGGTACGGCGGCGCGCAGCAGCGGTTCTTCGGCAACGGTCGGCAAGGGTAGGGGAATGCTCTGTTGCAGGCTGCCGAGCAGGTTGAACAGCTCGAACTCGCTCATGTCGCTGGTGCCGGGGTGCAGGGCCAGTCGGGTGCTGCTGTCGATCACGCCGTTGCGGTGGCACCAGGTCAACAATTCCAGCAACTCGCGGCTGCGCTTGATCGGTGCGAAGTGTTCCCACTCCAGCGCGGTCAGGCTGCCGTTGTAAAGGCCCCACTGGGTCTGGCCCGGTTCCTTTTTGTTCGGCGATTGCACCAGGGTCAGCGTGTCTTCGGCCAGGTCCGGGGCGATGCCGGGATTGATGAACTCGACCTTGTCCGCCTTGCGCTCGAACGCCGCATACAGGCGCCGTCCGAGAACGTTGAGGTCGCGCTTGTTGATCAGGCTGACGGTCTGCTCTGCGCGGGCGAACTGGGTCAGGAAGCGATAGCTGTAATTGAGTTCGTTGACCAGCGCCCGGCGTTCGGCGCTGACTTGGCGGACTTTCCACTGGCTGCGGCTGTCGAGCAGCGCCAGTTGCCGCTGATCCCAATGCCATTCGCTGGCCAGTCTTTCCAGCAGTGAGCGCTGCCAGCTCTGGGTTCGGCTGTTGCCGGTGAGCTTGCGGTTGACCTTGAGGTACAGCGCCCGTCGAACCAGCTCAAGGCGTTCCGGCTCATTGCGCGCAGTAAGGTATTCCTCGATCCGGCGGTAGACCACCATGTACGGATCCAGCTCGTCGAGATCCAGCCGGTTGGCGAACACCGCTTGCTTGAAGCGCAGGCTCAGGCACTGCACCTGGGGGTGCTCGCTGGCGTAGACCTCGGTCAGCAGCAGCTTGAGCACGGACTTGTAAGGCGATTCGATGCCCTTGAACAGTTGCCACAGCCCGGCGCCGACGAACTCGCCCGGTGGAATGTACGCCATCGGCCCCAGGTCGAGGGTTTCATCGTTGCGGATGAAGCGCTTGGAAATCAGGGTATGGGTGTACGCGTCATAGGCGCGTTCTTCGTAGACCGGCACCAGCCACCAGATCGGCGTGCGCCCGGCAAGCCAGATCGCGGTGCGGTAGAACTCGTCCAGCAGCAGATAGTGCTGGGTGGTGCCGCAATCTTCGGAGCTGAGTTGAGTGTCGCGTTCGCCTTTGACGAAACGCACCGGGTCGATCAGGAAGAAGTGCGCCTCGGCCCCTTGGCTGGCAGCCCAGGTTTCGAGCAACTGGCACTTCTTGCGCAGTTCGGCCAGCTCACTGTCGCTCAGGTCGGGGGCGTGGCAGACCCACACGTCCATGTCGCTCTGGTCCGCCTGGGCCAGCGTGCCGAGGCTGCCCATCAGGAACAGGCCGTGAATCGGTCGTGGCGGGTTGCTGCCGTGACGCGGCTTGTAGGAGAACGAGCGGGTCAGGCGCTGGGCTTCGGCGAGCGTCTCGGCGTCCGGTTCGTAATTCGACAGCCCGGCCGGCGTGCTGCCCGAGACATAACCCGGCAACAGCGGATGATTAACGTGAAAAAACAGCGGCAGCAACGTCAGCACACTTTGCTGGCGCGTCGACAGGCCTTCCCGCGCCCGGTTCAGGCGGCCTTCATTGAGTTTCAGAAAGCGTGCACGTAGCTGGCTGAGTACCTTGCGGTCGATGCCTTCGTCCAGGTCGGGGCGGATTTCATGGGTGCGGGTCATGTCGGCTCAAACCGGCGCGCAGGGCTCGGAGGCAAGGGGTCTCGGGTGTCCGGGAGTTTAGCGCCTGAGCGGCAGGAGTTTTAAGCTGAATTTGTTTTTTGACGTCAGATTTCTATCGCGCGGTGATGGACGATGTTCATGGCTGGCCCGCGGAAATCCCGTGACAGGGGTTTCCGTGGGCAAAGTCGGGAGGATCAGGCGGTTTGCTGCTCTTTGAGAATCGTCAGTACGGTTTGCACGTTTTGTGCGGCATCGCGACCGAGGCTGGTCAGGTAACCGCCATCAGGCTGGTCTGTCAGTTCTTTTTCGAACAGGCGTTGTGCGGCGGCAATGTGCTTCGGGGCAGCGGTCTGATGAATTTTCAGACCTTCCTGGGAACTGTCCAGGTTGAAGAGTGCGAGGACTTCCAGTTCGGCAACCAACTCAGGGGTAAGCGACATAAGGACTCCAGACTTTCTAGGAATTGGACGACAGCGCCCCTAAGGTGAACCTGCCGGCGCGGCCTGTCCAGTGCGCGTGTCAGGGTTTTTGTCCCGGGGTGGATTCCAGTGTAGTCAGGGAGCGGCAGAAGACCGCGCAGATGGGTGACAAATTGTGTGGGAGCAGGCGGGCTCCCACAGGGCGGGGCCGTTTACTGCTTTTCCGGTGGCAGCTCGGGCAGTGCGCGCAGCGCGGTTTCGTACCACTCGGTATCGAACGCGCGGTCTTCGTCGAGCATCGCGTCGATTTCACAGGCCAGCACGTGGGCCATCAGATTCAGGATGTCATCGCGTTCGTAACCGACCAGCGTCAGCTTGTTGAAGGTTGCCTTGGCCGCTGGCGGGTTGTCGCTTTCGATCTGGTTCTCGATCGCTTCGATCAGCGTCGATTCGGTGAACTCTTCTTCATCATTGTCGATGTCAGTCGGCTCGCTCATGGCAGGCTCCTCAAGGAAAGGCGCCAGTTTACCCGCATTCAGCAGCGTGATGCTGCTGGCACGAATACCCGGGGCGATCTATAAACAGGCACTGCCCACCCCGCACGGCCTGGAGGCTATGTGATGTTCAAGCTCTATGGATTCTCCGTCAGCAACTACTACAACATGGTCAAGCTGGCGCTGCTGGAAAAAGACCTGCCGTTCGAAGAGGTCACGTTCTACCCGACGCCAACGCCGGAGTCCCTGGCCATCAGCCCGCGCGGCAAGGTGCCGGTGCTGGGGGCTGAAGGTGGTTACATCAATGAAACGATGGTGATGCTCGAATACCTCGAAAGCACCCAGAAGGGTGCTCCACTGCTGCCGGCCGAGCCGTTTGCCCGAGCTCAGGTGCTGGCAGTGGCCAAGGAAATCGAGCTGTATATCGAGCTGCCGGCCCGTGCCTGCTATGGCGAGGCGTTTTTTGGCATGGCACTCCCGGAGGCGATCAAGGAGAAAACCAAGGCTGAATTGCTGCTGGGTTTCGCGGCGCTGGCACGTCACGGCAAGTTCGCTCCGTATGTGGCGGGCGACAGCCTGACTATTGCGGATTTGTACTTCCTCTACAGCGTGCCGTTGGCAGTTGCGGTGGGGCACAAGCTGTTCGGTCTGGATTTGCTGGCGGAGATGCCGAAGGCCAAGGCACTGCTGGAGCGGCTTGAGCAGAATCCGCACGTGCAGAAGATTGCGGCGGACAAGGATGCGGCGATGCCGGCGTTTTTGGCGATGATCGCAGCGAAGAAGTAATTTTTTGGAGTTTTCGAGATAGCTTTCGCGAGCAAGCCCGCTCCCACACTTGATCTCGATTGGACACCTGTTCGGTGTTCGCAGCAGATCAGATGTGGGAGCGAGCTTGCTCGCGAAGCTTTGACTTTTAGCGGCTGGCGATCAGCGCCTGACCGCGAACCACGGCAGCCTTGACCTGCGCCGGCGCAGTGCCGCCGATGTGGTCACGGGCATTTACCGAACCTTCCAGGGTCAGCACGGCAAACACGTCCTGCTCGATCTGGTCGCTGAACTGGCGCAGTTCTTCCAGGCTCATTTCCGCCAGATCTTTGCCGGTGTCGACGCCGTACTTCACCGCGTGGCCGACGATCTCGTGGCAATCACGGAACGGCAGGCCACGGCGTACCAGGTAGTCGGCCAGGTCGGTGGCGGTGGAGAACCCGCGCAGCGCCGCTTCGCGCATGATCGCGTGCTTTGGCTTGATCGCCGGGATCATGTCGGCAAAAGCCCGCAGCGAGTCGCGCAAGGTGTCGGCGGCGTCGAACAGCGGTTCCTTGTCTTCCTGGTTGTCCTTGTTGTAGGCCAGCGGCTGGCCTTTCATCAGGGTCAACAGGCCCATCAGGGCGCCGAATACCCGACCGGTCTTGCCACGTACCAGCTCCGGAACATCCGGGTTTTTCTTTTGCGGCATGATCGAGCTGCCGGTGCAGAAACGGTCCGGCAGATCGATGAACTGGAACTGCGCGCTGGTCCACAGCACCAGCTCTTCGGAGAAGCGCGACAGGTGCATCATCGCGATGCTCGCGGCCGAGCAGAATTCGATGGCGAAGTCACGGTCGGACACGTTGTCCAGCGAGTTGCCGCCGACGGCGTCGAAGCCCAGCAACTGCGCGGTGTATTCGCGGTCGATCGGGTAAGTGGTGCCGGCCAGCGCGGCGCTGCCCAGCGGCATGCGGTTGGTGCGCTTGCGGCAGTCGACCAGGCGCTCGTAGTCGCGGCTGAGCATTTCGAACCAGGCCAGCATGTGGTGCCCGAAGGTCACCGGCTGAGCGGTCTGCAGGTGGGTGAAGCCCGGCATGATGCTGGCGGCTTCACGCTCGGCCTGCTCCAGCAGGCCTTTTTGCAGGCGGGTGATCTCGGCCAGGATCAGGTCAATTTCGTCACGCAGCCACAGGCGGATGTCGGTGGCGACCTGGTCGTTGCGGCTGCGGCCGGTGTGCAGCTTCTTGCCGGTGACGCCGATGCGGTCGGTCAGGCGTGCTTCGATGTTCATGTGCACGTCTTCGAGGTCGACGCGCCAGTCGAACTGGCCGGCCTCGATTTCGCCCTGGATGGTCTTCAGGCCATCGATGATGCTGTCGCGCTCGGCATCCGTCAGCACACCGACCTTGGCCAGCATGGTGGCGTGGGCGATCGAGCCCATGATGTCGTGGCGATACAGGCGCTGGTCGAAAGTGACGGAGGCGGTGAAGCGGGCGACGAAGGCGTCGACGGGTTCACTGAAGCGGCCGCCCCAGGACTGATTGGTCTTGTCAGTGCTCATGAATTCGCTCGTATCGGCTTGAAGAAAGAAGGCGTGAAACGCTGGCGCGGATAATAACAGGGTTGCCAATCCTGTCGCTGACACTGGTCGATACGTTTTTTTCTCATTCGCTCCGCCATAGTTGTCGGCGTCCCCGGGGGATTTGCGCAAGGATATTTTTCGATTGAGCAATATCGGCCCGACGAGCGTCTACAGTAGGACATAGGGGTCGGGTGACCACGGATCGGGCAAAGATCCGGCCACCGACTATAAGAAGAGAGAGGGGTGGGTGTATTGGCCATTGGCATACCCTGCGTAAAACGCAGTCGGCGACGGGCGTCGGGCGGTACGTTGCAGGTGTCGGCAAATATTGCCGGCCGACGTACGGCACTTTTTGGCGCTCGCGCTAGTCTTAGCGTGGATCGCGGTGACGGACGTCACTCCACTTGTCTACGCTATCCTTGTGCGAGACTCACGCAGGAATCCAGCGCAATATGAATGTCCTGATCGTTGATGACGAACCACTGGCCCGCGAGCGACTCAGCCGAATGGTGAGCGAGCTCGAGGGCTACACAATCCTGGAGCCCAGCGCCACCAATGGCGAAGAGGCGTTGGCACTGATCGACAGCCACAAGCCGGATATCGTACTGCTCGATATCCGCATGCCGGGCCTCGATGGCCTGCAGGTGGCTGCCCGTCTGTGCGAACGCGAAACCCCGCCAGCCGTGGTGTTTTGCGCAGGTCCCGATGAATTTGCCGTGGAAGCCCTGCAGGCCAGCGCCGTGGGCTATGTGGTGAAACCCGTGCGAACCGAACATCTGCATGACGCCCTGAAACGGGCTGAACGTCCCAACCGGGCCCAACTCTCGGCCCTGACCCGTCCTGCCGCCGAAAGCGGTAACGGCCCGCGCAGCCACATCAGCGCCCGGACCCGCAAAGGCATCGAACTGATCCCGCTGGATCAGGTGGTGTACTTCATTGCCGACCACAAATACGTGACCTTGCGCCACGAAGCTGGCGAAGTCCTTCTGGATGAGCCGCTCAAGGCGCTGGAAGACGAATTCGGCGAGCGCTTCGTGCGGATCCACCGCAATGCGCTGGTCGCCCGCGACCGCATCGAGCGACTGCAACGCACACCGCTGGGCCACTTCCAGTTGTTCCTCAAGGGCCTCAACGGTGACGCGCTGATTGTCAGCCGTCGACATGTGGCGGGTGTGCGCAAAATGATGCAGGGGCTTTAGTCCGCAGGCTCCGGGCGGTTCTTTGTTCATTTCACCAGGCATTGCAGGCCAGGGAGGCCACGCCGTATCTGATTCAGGTCAAAGTGGATTTGGCTGAGCTGTTATTATCCGCCGTATCTATTCAGTACGGATTGATCCATGTCCTCTCGCGAAATCCGCATCGCCACCCGCAAAAGTGCTCTGGCCCTCTGGCAGGCCGAATACGTCAAAGCCCGTCTTGAAGCATCCCACCCGGGCCTGCTGGTGACGCTGGTGCCCATGGTCAGTCGCGGCGACAAGCTGCTCGATTCGCCCCTGTCGAAAATCGGTGGCAAGGGCCTGTTCGTCAAGGAACTGGAAACCGCGCTGCTGGAAAACGAAGCCGACATCGCCGTGCATTCGATGAAAGACGTGCCGATGGATTTCCCTCAAGGCCTCGGTCTGTTCTGCATCTGCGAGCGCGAAGATCCCCGTGACGCGTTTGTCTCCAATACGTATTCCAGCCTCGATGCGTTGCCTGCCGGCAGCATCGTCGGTACCTCCAGCCTGCGGCGTCAGGCGCAGTTGCTGACGCGCCGTCCGGATCTCGAGATCCGTTTCCTGCGTGGCAACGTCAACACCCGTCTGGCCAAGCTCGACGCCGGCGAATACGACGCGATCATCCTCGCGGCAGCGGGCCTGATCCGCCTCGGTTTCGAAGATCGCATCACCTCGGCCATCAGCGTCGATGACAGCCTGCCGGCCGGTGGGCAGGGCGCCGTCGGTATCGAATGCCGCAGCGCCGACACTGAAATCCACGCCTTGCTCGCGCCCCTGCATCACGCCGACACCGCTGACCGTGTCACCGCCGAGCGTGCCCTCAACAAACATCTGAATGGCGGCTGCCAGGTGCCGATCGCCTGCTACGCCGTGCTCGAGGGCGATCAGTTGTGGCTGCGCGGTCTGGTGGGCGAGCCGAGTGGCGGCAAGCTGCTCAGCGCACAAGCCCGTGCGCCGCGTGCGGCAGCCGAGACCCTGGGTGTGCAGGTGGCCGAAGACCTGCTGAGCCAGGGCGCCGACGATATTCTCAAGGCAGTCTACGGCGAGGCAGGTCACGAGTGACCGCCTGGCGCCTGCTGCTGACGCGCCCGGCGGAAGACTGCTCGGCGCTCGCCGCCGTGCTGGCCGAACAAGGGTTTTTCAGCAGCTGTCTGCCGCTTTTGGAAATCGCGCCACTGCCGGTCTCTGACACAATGCGCCGCACAATCACGCAACTGCCGCGTTACAGCGCAGTGATCGTGGTCAGCAAGCCAGCGGCGCGGATCGCGGTGGATCTGCTCGACTCTTTGGGCCTGGCGACTCCTACGATGCCGTGGTTCAGTGTGGGTGCAGCGACCGCCGCTATCCTTCGGGATCGGGGGCTGGATGTGAGCTTCCCGGACGCGGGTGACGACAGCGAGGCCTTGCTGCAATTGCCGCGTCTGCTTGAGGCGGTGGTCGTGCCCGGTTCGCAGGTGTTGATTCTGCGTGGGGAGGGCGGACGCGAGCTGCTGGCCGAGCGCCTGCGCGCGCTTGGTGCTAGTGTCGAATACTTGGAGTTGTACCGTCGCGACCTGCCGGACTATCCGCCGCAGGAGCTGCCCCGCAGGATTGCAGCGGAACGCCTGAACGGGCTGGTGGTCAGCAGTGGACAGGGTTTCGAACACCTGCGCCAACTGGCCGGCGACAGCTGGCCTGCACTTGCGCGGCTGCCGTTGTTTGTTCCAAGCCCAAGGGTTGCCGAGCAGGCCAGTGCCGCCGGGGCCCGAACAGTTGTGGATTGTCGCGGCGCCAGTGCCGCGGCCTTGCTGACGGCGTTACGGGAGCATCCCGTGCCCGTTCTCTAATGCAAAGGATGGATACGTGAGCGAAACAGCCTTGCCTAAAGATGACGTTCAACCTGTGATCGATGCACCGGTTGATGCACCGCCACCGGCCGCGGAACCGCGCCGAGGCAACGGATTGGCCATACTCGCGCTGCTGCTCGGCGCTGCCGGTGTTGCGGTGGGTGGCTGGGGTGTGTGGCAGGTGCGACACCTGCAGACCAGCACTCAGAATCAGTTGAATCAGGTTCAGGCGTTGAACGATCAGGCACAGACCCTGAAGCTCAACGAGCAACGACTGACCGAGCGCCTCGGGCAATTGCCCGGTGCCGATGAACTTGCCGAACGCCAGCGTCTAGTGACCCAGCTTCAGGGCGATCAGCAACGCCTCAACCAGCGTCTGGAAACGGTCCTCGGCGCCAGCCGCAAGGACTGGCGGCTGGCCGAGGCCGAGCACTTGCTGCGGCTGGCCAGCCTGCGTCTTTCCGCCCTGCAGGACATCAGCAGCGCCCAGGCGCTGGTTCAGGGTGCCGATGAAATCCTGCGCGAGCAGAATGATCCCGGCTCGTTCGCCGCCCGCGAGCAAGTGGCGAAAACCCTGGTAGCGCTGCGCAGTACCGAGCAGCCGGATCGCACCGGGCTGTTCCTGCGCCTGGGCGCCTTGCGCGATCAGGTCGTCGGCCTCACCGAGCTGGCGCCGGAATACAAGGATCGCGGCGATTCACTGCTGGGCCTGACCTCCGATGGCGACGGCGCCAGTCGCTGGGCGCAGTGGTGGGATCAGATATCGCGCTACATCCGCATCGATTTCAACGCTGACAAAAACGTCCGGCCGCTGCTTGCAGGCCAGAGCCTGAGCCAGGTGCGCCTGGCCCTGAGCCTTTCGCTCGAGCAGGCGCAATGGGCTGCGCTCAACGGTCAGGCGCCGGTGTACACCCAGGCGCTGGCCGAAGCGCGTGACGTCCTCACGGGCAACTTCAATCCGGACAACCCGCAGAGCAAAATCATGCTCGAGCAGGTCGCGGAATTGAGCAAGCAACCGGTTACCGTCAACACGCCGGATCTCGCTGGAACCTTAAGTGCGGTGCAGGCCTATCTGGAGCGCCGCAACGTCAACGCCGAAGACTCGGTGAAACCCTTCGCCAAACCGGCTGCCAGCACCGCGCAGGAGGCGACACCATGAAGCGCCTGTATGTGATCGTGTTTCTGGTGATCGCGGCGACGGCGGCGCTGGGCCTGGCGATTGCCGAGCATTCCGGTTACGTGCTGGTCGCCTACAAAAGCTTTCGTTATGAATCGAGCCTTTGGGCGACCCTGGCGGTGGTGGCGGTGCTCTGGCTGCTGGTCTGGGGCATCAAGGCGCTGGTCGAGCTGGTACTGACCTCCGGCGGAGTGGTCAATCCGTGGTCGCGTCGTAACCGCAGCCGCCGTGTGCAGGTGGCGATCGAGCATGGTCAGCTCGACCTGGCCGAAGGGCGCTGGGCCAGCGCCCAGCGTCATCTTTACCGGGCCGCCGAAGCCGAGCGTCAACCGTTGCTGTATTACCTGGGCGCCGCCCGCGCCGCCAACGAACAAGGTCATTACGAGGAAAGCGATCGCCTGCTGGAGCGTGCCCTCGAGCGTCAGCCGCAGGCCGAGCTGGCGATCGCCCTCAGCCATGCGCAGTTGCAGACCGATCGTGGCGATACCGATGGGGCGCTGGTCACTTTGCAGGCTATGCATGAACGCCATCCGCACAATGTCCAGACCCTGCGCCAGTTGCAGCGCCTGCATCAGCAGCGCGGTGACTGGTCGTCCGTGATTAGCCTGTTGCCGGAGCTGCGCAAGGACAAAGTCCTGCCACCGTCCGAACTGACCGAACTCGAACGTCGCGCCTGGGGGGAAAACCTGTCCCTCGCGGCCCAGCGTGAAGAGGACGGCGCAGTCGGTTTACAGTCGCTCAACCGCGCCTGGCAGCAACTGACTTCTGCCCAGCGCCAGGAGCCGGCACTGGTGCTGGCCTACGCCGAGCAGCTGCGCCAGCTGGGTGCTCAGGTCGAAGCGGAAGAAGTGCTGCGCACGGCGCTCAAGCGCAAGTACGACAGTCATCTGGCGCGCCTTTACGGTCTGGTGCGTGGCAGCGATCCGGCGCGTCAGTTGCAGACAGCCGAGGGATGGCTCAAGGATCATCCGGGCGATGCCAGCTTGCTGCTGACGCTGGGACGCCTGTGCCTGCAAGCCAGTCTGTGGGGCAAGGCGCGGGACTACCTGGAAAGCAGTCTGCGAGTGCAGCGCAATCCGGAAGCGTGCGCCGAGTTGGCGCGTCTGCTGGCCCGGCTCGGTGACACCGAGCGCAGCAATCTGCTGTTCCAGGAAGGGCTCGGTATGCTGGATGAGCGCCTGCTGGCTGCACCATTGCCGGTAGCCGCTCGAGCATGATCAGAAAGGGGGAGCGTTGCTCCTCCATTTCTTTCCCGGTGACTGAATTGTTACCGGTAAATCCTCTCCCGAGCAAAATCCTACAATGGGCTACACCGAATCCTTCGGTGCCTGTCGGGATTTCCCTACACTTCTGATGAAGTGTCGCCAGTGACCTGCCTTGAAAGCCCGAGGCGCTTTCCTCTACCGTAACTGCCTGTCTTTATTGTTACGGATAAGCCATGTCGTTGGCCTGCTCACGCTCCCTGTTCTTTATGGCTTTCACTGCGGGGATTCTGGCCCTGGGAGCTTCTTATTACCTCGAATACGCGGTCGGTCTGGTGCCCTGCAGCCTGTGTCTGGTCCAGCGTCTGTTCATGTGTATGCTCACCACTTTTTGTGGTGTGGCGGCGGTCCATGGGCCGCAGCGTGTCGGTCTGTCGCTGTACTGGATGATGGCGTTGCTGACCAGTCTTGGCGGGATGACGGCGGCCTGGCGACAAGTACTGTTGCAAAGTGATTCCCTGCAAAGGCTGGCGCATTGCGGGCCAGGGCCGGAGGAAATGTTCAGCAGCCTGCCGTGGTTATGCGCACTGATGCGTATGTTCAACGACACTGCCGATTGCACGGAGTTGTCCTGGACACTGTTCGATTTGAGCATTCCGGAGTGGAGCCTGCTGTTCTTCGTGGGGATGTCGATCCTTGCCGCTTACCAGTTGCTGCGACAGGTCTGGATGGCTTTACAGCGACCACTTAGCGGCCAACCGTCGCACCCGGCGCTGGTCAGGGATTAAACACTTGTATGAACTTTCTCTCCTGCGTACCTTGAAGCCATAGGCGTGCGGGCATAATCTGGCCCGCACGTGTCATTGGAATTGTGTTGCTCGATGACGCTCTGCCCGGCCGCCTCTCAAAGCAATAGCCACAAGAAGAGGCGCGGGTGTAGGGCAGCATGACCCACAAGGGAAGAGAGATCACCATGCTCGAAAGTTGTCAGAATGCTCAGGAACGTTGGGGTGGAGTTCATCTGCTGATCGACCGCTGGCTGCAGGAGCGTGAGGAATTGATCGCTGCCTATGACAAGCTGGGCGCCAAACCTCAGGCGCTGTCCGAGGATCGAAAGCCTTTGCAGGAATTCTGCGGTGTGCTGGTCGATTACGTCTCGGCCGGGCACTTCGAAATCTACGAACAGCTGACGGGCGAGGCCAAGGCCTTCAATGACAAGCGCGGCCTGGAACTGGCCGAGACGATCTATCCGCGGATCGATGTCATCACCGAAAAGCTGCTCGCGTTCAACGACCTTTGTGATGAAGGCAAATGCGTTGCGGAGAAATTCAAGGAGCTGGGCGGCCTGCTCCACGAGCGCTTCGAACTGGAAGACTGCCTGATCGAAGTGCTGCATACCGCACACAAGGAAGAGGATTCGGTTCAGGCCTGAACCGAACCTCGCAAGACACAGAAACGGTGCGCCCCAAACGCACCGTTTTTTATTGGGCGATCAACTGGTCGCGCCGCGCAATTCCACTTCGAACACCAGCGGTGTGAACGGCGCGATCAAGTCGCCTGCACCGTCGGCGCCATAAGCCTGATCCGATGGAATCACCAGACGCCACTTCGCGCCGACCGGCATGTTCTGCAGCGCGGTGCGCCAGCCGGCGATCACGCTGTCGAGATTGAACCACTGCGGCTGGCTGTTCTGATCGAACACGGTGCCGTCCGGCAGTCGGCCGATGTACAGCACCTGCACTTTTCCATCCGGGCCGGCCTTGGTGCCATTCCCCGGCGCAAGCTCGGTCAGCAGGATGCCGTCGGCCAGCTCCTTTACACCCGGTTTGGCTTTTTCGGCGGTGAGAAAACGTCGCTCGTTTTCCATCGCGGCTTCAGTCGAAGGCATCGCCGCCTGCTCGGCTGCCTGCGATTCGTGATCGGCGAGGATCTGCTCGATGCGTGCCTCGCTCAGTGCCAACGGCTTGCCTTGATAGGCCTGCTGCAGACCTTCGATCAACGCCTGGATCTGCAGCTGCGGCACTTCCTGACGCAGTCGTTCGCCGAGGCTGGCGCCGAGGCTGTAAGCCAGATCGTGGGCGTCATTCGCCGTCGTTTTTTCGTCGGCCTGAGCCACGGAAAAAATCATGCAGAGGGATAAAAAAAAGTAGCGCGACATGGGCACTCTCCATCCTGAATTGCGGTGGATTATGCCAGCGCGAACGTCTGCAACGGTGAACTGCTTTTGCCAATGCGCAGAAGTTTTTTGCAAGCCTGCAACCGAGTGCTTTCGATACTGTCAACATGCCCTAGCGGCGGTAGCAGCAGAGGTCTAGTATGAGCCGCACTCACGTCAGCCAGGAGGTAAACCATGTCGGCCACCAAGAAGCCTGTAAACACTCCGTTGCATTTACTCCAACAACTCTCGGGCAGCCTGCTCGAGCATCTGGAAAACGCTTGCTCCCAAGCCTTGGCTGATGCTGAAAAACTGCTCGCCAAACTGGAAAAGCAACGCGGCAAGGCGCAAGAAAAACTGCACAAGTCCCGCACCAAACTGCAGGACGCAGCAGCAGCCGGTAAAGCCAAGGCGCAGACCAAGGCCAAGGCTGCCGTGAAGGAACTCGAAGACCTGCTCGATGCGCTGAAGGAACGTCAGTCCGACACCCGCAGCTACATTCTGCAACTCAAGCGCGATGCCCAGGAAAGCCTGAAACTGGCCCAGGGTGTCGGTCGTGTTCAAGAGGCTGTTGGCAAGGCGTTGTCCCTGCGTTCGGCCAAACCGGCAGCGGTACCTGCGAAAAAAGCAGCCGCCAAACCTGCTGCAAAAGCACCGGCCAAGGCTCCTGCAAAAGCCCCTGCAAAAGCGCCAGTGAAAGCCGCTGCAAAACCAGCCGCGAAGAAACCCGCAGCCGCCAGCGCTGCTAAACCTGCGGCCAAAACCACAGCGGCCAAACCCGCTGCCGCCAAGCCGGCTGCTGCAAAACCAGCCGCCAAACCTGCGGCGAGAACTGCTGCTGCGAAAGCGGCTCCAGCGAGAACTGCCGCTGCGAAACCTGCTGCCAAGCCAGCCGCCAAGCCGGCAGCAAAACCAGCCGTTAAAGCCGCCGCTAAACCAGCCGCCAAAACAGCTGCTGCCAAGCCTGCGGCGAAAACCGCTGCCAAACCGGTTGCTGCCAAACCTGCTGCCAAAGCGGCAGTGAAACCAGCGGCCAAGCCTGCGGTGAAAGCTGCGGCCAAACCCGCTGTAAAAACAGCCGCCAAACCGGCTGCCACCGCCAAGCCTGCAACGACCGCCGCCAAGCCAGCGACCACCGCTAAACCGGCCGCCAAGCCAGCAGCGAAACCTGCTGCAAAACCTGCGGTGAAAAAACCTGCCGCTGCCAAGCCGGCTGCCGCGAAACCCGCTGCAGTAAAACCGACCGCTGCTCCTGCTGCCAAACCTGCCAAACCTGCCGCACCGGCAACTCCGGCTGCGACCGCTGCACCTGCACCCGCCGCCACTACCTCGACCACCGCAACCACGCCATCGTCGGCGCCGGTGTCGAGCGTCGCCAGCAACCCGTCCAGCGCTTCCTAAGCGCTGGTCGCCGNAGCGCGTCGCGGTTCAGGTTGGCCGCAGGGCCGGCCAGCACTTCCAGCCAGTCACTCGATTCCTTCGAATTCCGCTTCCAGCCTTGTGCGGCGCCTTCCAGTCGCGACAGCAGAGCACGTTCCGCTTCCAGTTCCAGTCCCTTGATCTGCTCGCGCATCCCCTTGAGCGCCGGATCGGTTTCGGCCAGCGCTTTCCACTGCATGCGCAATGTGCGCAACGGTTGCACCACCTCCCGGTCCCAAGGCTCTGTCAGTTCAAGAAGTTGCCGGGCTCGCACCTCGTTGCAGGTGGCATCGCGTTGTTCCAGCCATAAACCGCACAGCATCAGGCACACGTTGGCCCCCGCCGATTGCAGGCGCAGGCAGGCATCCTCGACGCCGGGACGGGCGTAGACGGCAAGTGCAAAGCTCCACAGGTCAGAGGACATCGTGCTACTCGCGCCAGTTGCGGGGGAAGCTGGTAGACTCCGCCGCCATTATGATCCGACTTCAGAACCTGACTTTACAGCGTGGCCCGCAACGTCTGCTAGAAGACGCCGAGCTGACCCTGCACGCCGGCCACAAAGCCGGCCTCATCGGTGCCAACGGCGCCGGCAAATCCAGCCTGTTCGCCTTGCTCCGCGGTGAGTTGCACCCGGACTCGGGCGACTGCCTGCTGCCGGCCGACTGGCGTATCGCCCACATGCGCCAGGAGGTCGACACGCTCGAGCGCCTGGCGGTCGACTATGTACTCGACGGTGACCTGCGCCTGCGCGAAGTGCAGCGCGAGCTCGCGGCAGCCGAAGAGGCCCACGACGGCACCGCGCTGGCCCGCCTGCACGCCGAACTCGACAGCGCCGACGGCTACACCGCCGATGCGCGGGCGCGCAAGCTGCTTGCCGGCCTCGGTTTCACCAACGAGCAGATGGATCGTCAGGTAGGAGATTTCTCCGGTGGCTGGCGGATGCGTCTGAACCTTGCGCAGGCTTTGATGTGCCCATCGGACCTGTTGCTGCTCGACGAGCCGACCAACCACTTGGACCTCGACGCCATCATCTGGCTCGAAGAGTGGCTGAAAAGTTACCCCGGCACCTTGCTGCTGATTTCCCACGACCGCGATTTCCTCGATGAAGTCGTCGATCACGTGGCCCACGTCGATCAGCGCAAGCTGACGCTCTACCGTGGCGGCTACACCGCGTTCGAACGCGCCCGTGCCGAGCGTCTGGCCCAGCAGCAACAGGCCTACGAGAAGCAGCAGGCGCAGCGTGCGCACATGGAAAGCTACATCGCCCGGTTCAAGGCCCAGGCCACCAAGGCCCGTCAGGCCCAGAGCCGGATCAAGGCGCTGGAGCGCATGGAAGAGCTGTCGGCGGCCCACGTCGATTCGCCGTTCGACTTCGTGTTCCGCGAGTCGACCAAGATCTCCAGCCCGCTGATCGACCTGTCCGATGCGCGCCTGGGTTACGGCGAGAAAACCGTGCTGGAGAAGGTCAAGCTGCAACTGACCCCCGGCGCGCGGATCGGCTTGCTCGGCCCCAACGGCGCGGGCAAGTCGACCCTGATCAAGAACCTTGCCGGCGAACTCGAACCACTGGCCGGGCGCCTGACTCGCGGCGAGAACACCGTGGTCGGTTACTTCGCTCAGCATCAACTCGACTCGCTGGATTCCAAGGCCAGCCCGTTGCTGCACTTGCAGCGTCTGGCGCCGACCGAGCGCGAGCAGACCCTGCGCGATTTCCTTGGTGGTTTCGACTTCCGTGGCGCACGGATCGACGAGCCGGTGCTGAATTTCTCCGGTGGCGAAAAGGCTCGTCTGGCTTTGGCGCTGATCGCATGGGAACGGCCGAACCTGCTGCTGCTCGACGAACCGACCAACCACCTCGACCTGGAAATGCGCCTGGCGCTGACCATGGCGTTGCAGGAATTCAGCGGCGCGGTGTTGGTGGTTTCCCACGATCGGCATCTGCTCAAGAGCACCACCGACAACTTCTTCCTGGTCGCGGACGGCAAGGTCGAAGAGTTCGACGGCGACCTTGAGGACTACGCCCGTTGGCTGGTCGAGTACCGTCAGCGCAACGCCCCGGTCAGCAACACACCGGTCAACCCGGACAAGACCGACAAGAAGGCCCAGCGTCAGGCTGCCGCTGCGTTGCGTCAGCAACTGGCGCCGCACAAGCGCGAGGCTGACAAGCTCGAAGCCGAGCTCGGCAAGCTGCACGAGAAACTGGCGAAGGTCGATGCCAGCCTCGGCGACAGCGACCTCTACGAGCCGGCGCGCAAGAACGAACTGCGTGACCTGCTGGCCGAACAGGCCAAGTTGAAAGTCCGCGAAGGCGAGCTTGAAGAAGCATGGATGCAAGCGCTGGAAACGCTGGAAAGCATGCAGGCGGAGCTGGAGGCGCTGTCTTGATGGAAGCTTTCAAACTTCCATTGCCGGCGATGTGGGCCGAGCCGATCTGGCTCGGTGTGCAGATTCTGCTGATCCTGCTGGCCGGTTACTTCGCCCAGCGCGTCGTCGCCCGATTCCTGACTCGCCTGGGCGAGAAGTATCCGTTCCCGCCGCAGTTGCTGATGCCGCTGCGCGGCGGTCTGCGCTGGCTGATCATGGGCAGTGCGCTGATCTTTGTGCTGGAGCGTCTCGGGGTGTCGGCCACGGTGCTCTGGACCGCGCTGTCGGGCTTCGTCGCGGTGGCGGCGGTGGCGTTCTTCGCCATGTGGAGCGTGCTGTCGAACCTGCTCTGCGCAATTCTGATCTTCACTGTCGGCCCGTTCCGTCTTGGCGACGTGGTCGAACTGGTCGACACCACCGACAAACCCGGCGTCAAAGGCCGGGTGGTGGCGATCAATCTGCTCTACACCACGTTGATCGAGGCCGAAGAACTCGGCACCGGCAGTGCCATGGTGCAAGTACCCAACAGCCTGTTCTTCCAGCGTTCGGTGCGCCGCTGGCGCGGCACGGATGTCTTCCCTTCCAGCGGTTTCGAAAAGTGATTGGGCGCCGGCCACATTGGTCAGCGGCCGCGACATCCTGCAAAAAATCGGTAGTCATCCAGCCAAATCCGCATTAGCTTTGAGGATTGTCACGAGTCCGAGTCGAGGTGTGCGATGGAGCTTCAAACATGGCTGGCGTTTTTTGCCGCCTGCTGGGTGATCAGTCTTTCTCCGGGTGCCGGCGCCATTGCGTCGATGTCCAGCGGTCTGCAATACGGTTTCTGGCGCGGTTACTGGAACGCCCTGGGCCTGCAGATCGGCCTGGCTGTGCAGATTGCCATCGTCGGCGCCGGTGTCGGCGCGATCCTCACCGCTTCGGCCACTGCGTTCCACGCGATCAAATGGTTCGGTGTCGCGTATCTGGTTTATCTCGCGATCAAGCAATGGCGCGCACAGCCGATGGACATGAGTGACGACGCGGCGGTCCGGCCGATCGGCAAGCCGCTGGCGCTGGTGTTCCGTGGTTTTCTGGTGAACATCAGCAACCCCAAGGCCCTGGTGTTCATGCTCGCGGTGCTGCCGCAGTTCATCAATCCGCATGCGCCGCTGCTGATCCAGTACGTGGTGATCGGCGTGACCATGATCGCGGTCGACCTGATCGTCATGGCCGGCTACACCGGTCTGGCGTCGAAGGTGTTGCGCCTGTTGCGTACACCGACCCAGCAGCGACGCATGAACCGCACGTTTGCCGGGCTGTTCATTGGCGCTGCGGCGTTCATGGCGACGTTGCGCAAAGCGGCCGCGTAAAGCGTGCAGCCACAAAAAAAGGCGACCTGAGAAGGTCGCCTTTTTCGTTTCCGACAGTCGGTCAGTGAAGAATCACTGGCGCCGTATCACGCGGCAGATTGTTGCGCTGCTGCGGTTCGCGCGGCTGCTCGTAACCGCCACCGCCGAGCTGCATGCTCAGCTGTCCGGCCACGTCTTCGCCCAGCGCCTTCGAAACATCGCGCACCACCCGCGGGCGGTTGAGCGAGATCTTGATGTCGCGGTGGTTCACCAGTTTGGTGTCCTGCGCTTCGCCCATCGCCGTGAAGGCCGAGGTGATTTCGAAGGTCTTGGTGTTGATCAGGCTGAAATCGGCCACCAGCGTCAGGCCCAGCACGGCGGAATAGCTGTCGGTGTTCGCCAGCTCGTTTACGTCCTGGGTGAAGTCGATGTCCGACACCGTGCCGAACAGCACGTAGTCGGCACCCTTGAAGTTGCCGGCCTTGATCCGCTTGATCACGTCGTAGACGTCACCCTTGGACGACGCCGTGTACGGCGTGCCCTGCACCAGCTGGAACATGCCGGTACGCAGGATTTCACCCTTGATGTCGCCGGTGAACTTACGCAGCTCGGTCTGTTCGATGTAGCTGGTGGTGGCTTCGAGCTCGTTATAGCTCGAAGACCCACTGGCGCTGTAATAACCCTCGCGGTAATTGTTCTGGGCCGAAACGATGTGGATGTATTGCTCCACACGTTCCTGATACGCCAGATCCGTCACCGCGACTTTCGGGGCCGCCTGCACGCTGAACGCGCAAGCCAGGGCCATCATGCCAATCCATGTGCGCATCGATTAACGCTCCGTGGTTTTGCGGATCTCTTTCTCGTCCATCCACTCGGCCAGACCGCTTTCAACGTCGATCAGTTGCAGGCTGAATTTGTAGAAGACGTCCTTGTAGTCGCTGCTGCGCTTGACGATCGAGCTGATCGAACCTTCAAGACGGTATTTGGCGGCGATCATGTTGCCAGTCTTGGCCACGGTGCTTTTCTTGTACAGGCCGCTCTGGTTTTGCAGCTTGAGCTGGTCGACCTGGCTCTGCATCGCGGTGTTGTCGCTGGCGAAACGGGCGGTGCCGGACTTCATCAGCTGGGTCTTGATGCTGGTGGTGATTTCGCGGGTGTCGATGTATTCGCTGGTCTTGTTCTTCACGTCGTAGACCTGCACCACAGGACGACCCTGCAGAATGCCGGACTGGGCCAGGGAACGGGTCATCGACTCGGCGATCATCTGCAGGTCGGTCGAACCGAACTCGTTGGTCACGGTTTCAACAGCCTTGGTGTCGCCGTAGCTGATGTTCTTGCTGCCCAGGGTCGGCGAAGTGTTGGCGCAACCGCTGGCCAGCAGGGCGAGGACGGCGATGAAGGAAAAGCGTGCAAACATGGGAATGCTCTCTGAATCGGGAATAGGGTGTCGGGCTTAAGGCGTCTTGAGTTCCAGACGGAAGTCCACGGCTTTGGGCGTCGGGGCGATGCCCTGGATGAAGCTGGTCTGGGCGCCGTACATCATCTGGCTCTTCCAGACTTCTTCTTCGGCGATCGGGAAACCTTCCGGCCCGAGCCAGGCGAAGCGGTAGTAGAACGTCTTGTTGCTGTTGAGGGTGTTGCTCAACTGCACGTTGACGGTCATGAAGCCGTTTTCGCGGGCTACGCGCATCGCGCCGACCACGATGTGTTTCTGCGGGCCCATGGCCACGACCTTGCTCGCGGCACTGCCCGGCTCCGGTGGTGGCGGGGTGGCGCAACCGCTCGCCAGCAGAGCGAGGGCGGCGACGGCGATGAGTTTGAAGCGCATGCAAAGACTCCGTTCTTAAGGTTGTTTGAGGCTGGCCACGGCGGTAGCGCCAGCGCTCGGGGTGACGTGGGCGGCGAGGCCGGCAGCGAACACCTGATTGCCGACGGCGCGCAGGGTGATCACCTGATAACGCTGATCGACGGTGACCTTGACCTGAGAGCCACCGACGGCGCTCGGCAGAGTGACCAGGTGCTCACCTTTCTTCAAGCGCAGACGTACAACCTGAGTCATGTCCGGCAGAGTACGCCACGTACGGGTATCGGCACCTTCGAGCACAGCTGAAGAAATACCCACTGCCAGGCCCGCCAGCGGGTTGGTTTCGTTGATCTTCTTCTGCGCTACACCTTTGGTGATCGCGCGCACGGTGGTGCGCAGGATGATCCCCGGCATGTCATCGCGCAGGGCGCGGCGGGACATGGCGGTGGTGCTGTTCAGCGCGGTCAGGTCGACCTGCTGGCCATCGACACCGATCTGCGCGAACGTCGCGGTGGAGGTGTCGGGCTTGATGATCGGGAACGACAGCGGAGTAATCACTACGTTGTTGGAGATTGGCAGCGGCAACGGCACGCGGATCGAATCGCGGGCCGGCGCCAGACCGCTTTGCACCACGATCAGGATGTCGCTGTCATCGCTTTTGACCGGTTTGTCGAGGTTGACCAACGCCTGCTCCAGCAGCGGCGTGTTCGGGCGCAGTTCGGCAGCCTTGCGATAGCCCGGCGCAGCGAGGTCTTTTTCGCCCAGAGCTTCATAGACGAAACCGGCCAGGTAATGGCTGAACGCACTCTGGTAGCTGTTTTTCAGGCCGACCACTTCCGGCGCGTCGAGGCTGGCCACCGGGTAGCCCTGCAAGTCCTTGTACTCGGTCTTGATGCCTTCCTTCTCGGCTTCCTCTTCGCTCTTGAGGTATTCCTTGTCGCGCAGGTCGGCGATCACCGCTTCACGTTCGTGAGTCTTCTTGATCGCGGTGCGGGCGCCGTCGAAGTCGTTGACCGCCAGCAGGTTCAGGGCCATCTGCGTAGTCAGCATGACTTTTTCGTAGTCGTAGCCTTCGTAGCGGCGCACCTTGTCGTTGACCAGGAAACTGCCGAACTGGGCCAGGTACTTGTCGGTGTCGAGCTTGACCGAGTCTTCCCACTTGCCCACCACCTGGTCGGCGCTGGTCCAGGCATTCTGGCTGCCGGACAGATCGCCCTTGGCGCGCAGCAGTTCACCTTTCTCGAAGTAATAGAGCAGGTCTTTGTCCGGGCCGGTGTTGTTCTTTTCCAGCAGGGTCAGGGCGGCGTCGACGTTGCCGGTGGCCAGTTGCTGGTTGGTCTGGGCCAGTTCGGAATCGTAGTTGCGAAACGCCGAACAGCCGGACAGCAGGGTGACAGCGCTGAGCGCAATCAGAGTGGGAGCGCGGAATGCCATGGGGTTACTTCTTCCATGAGTAGCGACAGCCTCGGGTGCGGGTCGGGCTGCTGGGACCGATCGGCAGTGGCGCTGGCCTCCTGCCAATTCCTCATAAAAAGAGGAGCTTTAATGCCGCAACGCGATAGCGCGGGCGCGGCATTATAAGCGGGCGATGCTGGCTATGTAATAGCTTTTTAATTGCACCGGTTAGTTAGGTGCCATTACTTATCCGGCAGTCTGGCATTGCCGATTACGTTGGCGACATCTCTCAGAACTCGCAGGTTGACCAATTGGTGATCGCGATCGATGCGCAGGGTGACCGATGACGCTCCGGGTGCATTGGGCGCATTGAATTGGTGATCGCCTTTCTTCAGCCGTATGCGCGCCACCAATGTCTTGTCGGGGAGCGTGCGCCACGTTCGGGTGTCGGCCTCCTCAAAGGGGTCGTGCTCGGTGACGACCAGCGAGGCCTTGGCCGGATTGCGTTCGTTTTCCTGAGCCTGCGAGATGGCGGCCATGTTGGCGCGGAACATTGCCCGGGAAATGATCGCCGGCATGTCATCGCGCAGCGTACGAAACGCCATGTCGGTGACGCTGTTGATCACGGTCAGCGGGCGTTTGCGGCCATCCACCAGGATGTGGTCGAACGCTGGTGTGACGGTGTCCGGCACCAGGATGGGAAACGAGATCGGCGCAGTAATGACCAGATTTTCATTGAGCCGCACCGGGATCGGCACCGTTACCGAGCTGCGGGCCGGCGCCAGACCGCTCTGGACGACGATCAGAACATCGCTTTCATCATCCTTGGCCGGCGGTTTGTCGAGATTGCGCAACGCCTGTTCGAGGAAGGGGATATTCGGGCGCAACTCGATTGCCTGGCGATAACCCGGTGCGGCCAGATCCCGTTCACCCAGCGCTTCATAGGTGAACCCGGCCAGGTAATGGCTGAAAGCACTCTGGTAGCCGTTCTTCAGTTCGATAACCGCTGGCGCGTCCAGGGTGGTGACGGGATAGCCCTGCAAATCCTTGTATTGCACGACGATGCCTTGAGCTTTGGCCTGTTCCTCGAGCTCTTCATACTGGCGCTCCCGCTGGCGGGCGATCAGTGCTTCACGTTCGTGGGTCTTCTTGATGTCTGCCCGGGCGCCGTCGAAATCGCTTTCGCCCAATTGGTTGAGGGCCATCTGTGTGGTCAGCATGACTTTTTCGTAGTCATAGCCTTCGTAGCGGCTGAGCTTGTCGTTGACCAGCAGGGTGCCCATTTCATAGGCAAACCGGTTGAGTAGCTTCATGGGGGCGGAAGGTACGGCTTCTTCGCGCTGGAACACCATCCGGTCTGCGCTGCGCCAGGCTTTCTGGCTCTGCGGGCGGGCGTTGGCGAAGCTGAGAATCGAACCCTTCTCGAAGTAGTAGAGCAGGTCCTTGTCTTCCCACGGGTTGTGCCACTCCAGCACATCCAGGGCACCCTGATAGTCGCCGAGCATCAGCCGGTCGTTGGTTTGCTGCATTTCCAGGTCGTAATTGCGGTAAGCCGCGCAGCCGCTCAGTTGCAGAATCGTGCTGATTAATACCGGGAGTAGCAGGCGTTGGCGCATGGAGTGCAGCTCTTCCTGGAGCAGAGAGGCGAAAGGTGAAGGATTATAGGGGTGGGCAGTGGCCATGTGCCGGGTATTGGAGAGAAAGCTTGAGGGAATCGCGCTCGAAGTGAACAATATGTAACTTCGCATTTCCACTTGAGACTCATTCATGACTGCCGCGTCCCGATTTCTGGCCTGGCTGGTGTTCCCGCTGTGCGCCCTGAGCAGCTTCAATCTGCTGGCCGACACCGTGGAAGGCGCGCCGCAAGCGTTGCACCTGCTGGATTACATCAGCGCCGATTACCCGCCGACGGTAGCGGCAGGCAAGGTCATCGACGATGGCGAATACCGCGAGCAACTGGAATTCACCCAGGTGCTGCAAGGGCTGATCGCCGGCCTGCCGGCCAAACCGGAGAAAGCGGCGCTGGAACAGGGCGTCAGCGCCTTGCACGCCGCGATCACGGCGAAACAGGACGGTGCGGACGTGGCCCGTCAGGCCCGACAACTGGGGGCGAAACTGGCGGTGGCTTATGAAGTCAGCCAGGCCCCGATCATCACCCCCGACCCGACCCGTGGTGCGCCGCTCTACGCGCAAAACTGCTCGGTGTGCCACGGCGACGCGGGTGCCGGCGACGGCCCGGCAGGTGTCGGTATGACGCCGGCGCCGGCCAATCTGCGCGATGCTGCGCGGATGGATCACCTGAGCCTGTATGCGATCTACAGCACCCTCGGCCAGGGCGTCGAAGGCACGGACATGCCGGCGTTTGCCGATCAACTGGACGACCGTCAGCGCTGGGATCTGGCGACCTATATCGCGCAGTTCAGCGCCGATCCGGCCACGGCCAAAGCCGACAAGACCTACAACATTGCCGATCTGGCCCGCCAGACCCCGGCCGAGGTGCAGGCTGCCGAGGGCGCTGAAGCCGCCGCGATCTTCCGTGCGCAACGGGCGCAGCCGCCGCAGGTCAAGCGCGGCCCGGCGCAGTTGCTCGACTACACCGCCGCGACCCTGGACAAGAGCCTGGCGGCGTACCGTGCCGGTGAACACGATCAGGCTTACGACCTGTCGGTGGCGGCGTATCTGGAAGGCTTCGAACTGGTCGAAAGCTCGCTGGACAACGTCGACGCCAACGTGCGCAAGGACACCGAAAAGTCCCTGATGGCCTATCGGCAATCGCTGCAGGACGGCTTGCCGGTGGAGCAGGCCGAACAGCGTCTCGATGCGGCCAAGGCCAAACTCAAGGAGTCTGCCGGCCTGTTGGGCAGCGATGGATTGAGCTGGTCGCTGAGCTACATCTCCGGTCTGCTGATTCTGCTGCGCGAAGGTCTGGAAGCGATTCTGGTGCTGGCGGCGATCCTCGCGTTCCTGCGCAACACCGGCCAGCAATCGGCGGTGCGCAGCGTCAACGTCGGCTGGGGTCTGGCATTGCTGGCCGGTCTCGGGACCTGGGCGCTGGCGGCGTACGTGATCGATGTCAGCGGCTCTCAGCGTGAACTGCTGGAAGGCGCCACGGCGCTGTTTGCCAGCGTCATGGTGTTGTGGCTCGGGGTGTGGATGCACGACCGTCGCCACGCGGCAGCCTGGCAGGATTACATCAAGCAGAGTCTGGTTGGCGGAGGCGGGCGTTTCGGTTTCGCGATCCTGGCGTTCTTCTCGGTGTACCGCGAGCTGTTCGAAGTGATCCTGTTCTACGAAACCCTGTGGCTGCAGGCCGGTCCTGCCGGGCACAACGCGGTGTTGGCGGGCGGTGCGACGGCGCTGGTGCTGCTGTTCGGTCTGGCGTGGGTGATCCTGCGCGGTTCGGCGAAACTGCCGCTGGCGCTGTTCTTCAGCATCAACGCGGCGCTGCTCTGCGCGTTGTCGGTGGTGTTCGCCGGTCACGGCGTGAAGGCGCTGCAGGAAGCCGGGATCTTTGGCACCCGGCCGGTGGCATTCTTCGATTTCGACTGGCTGGGGATTCATGCCGACGCCTATTCGCTGACGGCGCAGGCCGTGGCGATCGCGGCGATCATCGTGCTGTACGGTCGCAGTTGGGTGGCTGAAAAGCGCCGCATGGCGGCTTGAGATGATGCGCGTATGGATCGATGCCGACGCCTGCCCGAAGATGGCCAAGGAGTTGGTGGTGAAGTTCGCCCTCAAACGCCGCTTCGAAGTGGTGCTGGTGGCGGGGCAGCCGCAGAGCAAACCGGCGCTGGCGATCGTCAAGCTGATCGTGGTGCCGAGCGGCCCGGATGCGGCGGATGATTATCTGGTGGAGCATGCGGTGCCGGGTGAACTGGTGATCTGCAGCGACATTCCACTGGCCGACCGGCTGGTGAAGAAGGGCGTTGCAGCGCTGGACCCGCGCGGCAAGGAGTTCGACGCGCAGAACATGGGTGAGCGGCTGGCGACACGCAACCTGTTCACCGACCTGCGTGAGCAAGGCCAGGTCACTGGCGGCCCGGCGCCGTTCGGTGACCGCGAGAAGCAGGCGTTCGCCAATGCGCTGGACCGGATCCTCACCAGGCTCGCCCGCAAAACCTGAACATTACACAAATCCCTTGTGGGAGCGGGTTTGCTCGCGAAGGCGGTGTGTCATTCAACGAATAGTTGTCTGACCTGACGTCTTCGCGAGCAAGCCCGCTCCCACATTGGGTGTGTATTCGACCAAGAGATCAGGCGTCGTTTTCGTGGGTCAGCTCTAGCACCCGATCCACCAGCTTGTTGATCCCCGAAGCTGCCTCGCTGATCGACTGCGCCAACATGTAAGCCGGAGTGGTCACCAGTTTGCGCGCCTTGTCTTCGATGATGTCGGTTACCGCGCAGTCTTCGTGGGTGGCGCCCATCTTGTTCATGGCGGCGACGGTGTCGGCGTCGTTGCCGATGGTGCAGGTCACGCCGGGGCCATAGATTTTCGCGGCCAGCGCCGGCGAAATGCAGATCAGGCCCACCGGTTTGCCCGCTTCGGCAAAGGCTTCGGCCAGCGCCAGTACTTGCGGCTGCACGGTGCAGCCGGCGCCTTCGATGGCGAAGTTCGACAGGTTCTTCGCCGCACCGAAACCGCCTGGCACGATCAGCGCATCGAAGTCCTCGACATCGGCCTCACGCAGATCCTTGACGTTGCCCCGGGCGATGCGAGCCGATTCCACCAGCACGTTGCGCGACTCGGGCATTTCTTCGCCGGTCAGGTGATTGATCACATGCAATTGAGCGATGTTCGGGGCGAAACACTGCACCTGGGCGCCGCGCTGGTCGAGGCGCAACAGGGTGATGACGCTTTCGTAGATCTCGGCGCCGTCGTAAACGCCGCAACCGGACAGGATCACTGCAACTTTTTTGCTCATGGGTTTCTCTCCAGATTCATGGCGCTAAATGTCCTCTAATTTGTCGTTCGTTGCCATAGGATCAAGCCGCGGCTACACCTAGGATCTGAGCTACAGATTCCGACCAGGGCGCGTCATGAACTTCATCCTGTATGCGGTACCGTTTTTCTTCGTGTTGATTGCGGCGGAGCTCATCGCCGACCGCTGGCGCGGGGTGAGCAACTATCGCCTGGCCGATGCGGTGAACAGCATCAGCACTGGGGTGTTGTCGACCACCACCGGCCTGTTGACCAAGGGTGTGGGCCTGGTGACCTATGCGTTTGCCCTGGAGCATCTGGCGCTGGTCAGGTTGTCTGCGGACAGCGTCTGGGTCTGGGTGTTTGCCTTTGTCTTCTATGACTTCTGCTATTACTGGCTGCATCGCATGGGCCATGAACGGAACATTCTCTGGGCGGCGCATTCGGTGCATCACCAGAGCGAGGACTACAACCTTTCCACGGCCTTGCGCCAGACCAGCACCGGGTTCCTGCTGAGCTGGATCTTCTACCTACCGATGGCCGTGCTCGGGGTGCCGCTGCTGGTGTTCGTCAGCGTTGCGGCGCTGAATCTGCTGTATCAGTTCTGGGTCCATACCCGGCACATTCCCAAGCTCGGCTGGTTCGAGTGGTGCTTCGTCACGCCGTCCAACCATCGGGCCCACCATGCACAGAACGCTCTCTACATGGATCGCAACTACGGCGGGGTGTTCATTATTTGGGACCGACTGTTCGGCTCCTTCCAGGAGGAGGACGACAACGAGCCGGTGATTTTCGGCGTGACCACGCCGCTGGCGAGCTGGAATCCGCTGTGGGCCAACCTGCAGTTCTACGCGCAGCTATGGGATGACGCGCGCCGGGCCGAGCGTACGTGGGACAAGATCCGGATCTGGTTCATGCGCACCGGCTGGCGTCCGGCGGACGTTGCGGCGAAGTACCCGATGAACAAGCCGGATCTGAGTCAGTTCCGCAAATTCGAAGTGCCGCTGGACAGTCGTCAGCAGTGGTACGTGGGGTTGCAGTTTGGCGTCTATGTGGCGCTGGGCAGTTATCTGATGAATCTGGAACACAGTCTGCCCACCGGAGCATTGCTGCTCGGCTGGGGCGCGGTGGCGTTCGGTTTGTTCGTGTTGGGCGTAGCCCTGGAGAATCGCCCGTGGGCGGCGAAGCTGGAAGTGTTGCGGCTGGCATCGAACCTGCCGCTGGTGTGGCTGGCGCCGCTGGTCGGGCTCTGGCCGGCCAGCCCGGGGATATGGGTTGGCCTGCTCAGTTACAGCCTGCTCAGCGGCATCGGGCTGTATTGCTGTCGCCAGCGACTTACTCGGCTGGCGTCTTAGGATCGGCGGCGTTGGTCATTTCGGCTTTGTGCCGTTCGGCCTTGGCCAGCAGCTCGGCCTGTTCTTCGTCGTAAACCTTTTTCGCCAGCCGGGCATTCTTGAACCGGCGGCGCAGCCATAGGCCCAGGCCGAGCACCAGCAGCGCGCCCAGCACCCACAACTCATACTTCTTGATGCTGCCGAGCATGCCTTCGAGCACGGCGCCGAAATGGTAAGCAGCGGCGGCCAGGGCGGTGGCCCAGATCGCGGCGCCGATACCGTTGAGCAGCAGATAACGTCCCGGCGGATAGCCCGAGAGGCCGATTGCCACCGGCATCACCGTGCGCAGTCCGTACACGAAGCGAAAGCTCAAGACCCAGATGTCCGGGTGCTTGCGGATGTGTTCCAGCGCGCGGTCGCCCATCATCTGCCAGCGCGGTTTGCGCGCCAGCAGCTTGCGCCCGTGCTTGCGGCCCAGGAAGTACCACAGCTGATCGCCGGCATAGCTGCCGAAGAACGCCACGACCACCACCAGTTTGATGTCCATGTATTCACGGAACGCGAGGAAGCCCGCGAGCACCAGGATGGTTTCGCCTTCGAAGAACGTGCCGAGAAACAGGGCAAAGTAGCCGAAGTCATGCAGAAATTGTTGGAGCATTGTCTGGGTGCTGGCGAAATGAACGCGCAGCCTAACCCTTCGGACACATTCAGGAAAGTGTCGAAATGTGTCTCGACGTGAACATTTCCTACACGGACAATGGAAAGCGACTACCTGTCGCAGGGGTGCACATAACTGTCATACGACCGTCATAATGGCCATCTATAACTGTCACGCTCGCCCGTTTGCGCGGGCTCAGGAGTCTGCCGTGAGCTTTACCCCAGCCAACCGTCTGTTCCCTGCCACCCGCCTGCGTCGCAATCGCCGTGATGATTTTTCCCGGCGGCTGGTGCGTGAGAATGTGTTGACGGTCGATGACCTGATCCTGCCGGTGTTCGTCCTCGACGGTGAAAACCGCCGCGAAGCCGTGGCCTCGATGCCGGGTGTCGAGCGTCTGACCATCGACCTGCTGCTTGAAGAAGCCGCCACATGGGTCGAGCTGGGGATTCCGGCGCTGGCGCTGTTCCCGGTCACCCCGCCTGAACTCAAATCCCTCGATGCCGCCGAAGCCTGGAATCCCGAAGGTATTGCTCAGCGCGCTACTCGCGCCCTGCGTGACCGGTTCCCGGAACTGGGTGTTATCACTGACGTAGCCCTCGACCCGTTCACCACTCACGGTCAGGACGGCATTCTCGATGAAGAAGGCTATGTGCAGAACGACATCACCGTCGATGCACTGGTCAAGCAAGCCTTGTCCCATGCTGCTGCGGGCGCCCAGGTGGTTGCCCCGTCGGACATGATGGACGGCCGCATCCAGGCCATCCGCGAGGCGCTGGAACTGGCTGGCCACGTCAACGTGCGGATCATGGCCTACTCGGCCAAGTACGCCAGTGCCTATTACGGCCCGTTCCGCGACGCCGTGGGTTCGGCCGCGAACCTGGGCAAGGCGAACAAGGCCTCCTATCAGATGGACCCGGCCAACAGCGACGAAGCCCTGCACGAAGTGGGTGCGGACTTGTCTGAAGGCGCGGACATGGTCATGGTCAAACCCGGCATGCCGTACCTGGACATTTTGTTCCGGGTAAAAGATGCCTTCAAAGTGCCGACCTTCGTCTATCAGGTCAGCGGCGAATACGCCATGCACATGGCGGCGATCCAGAATGGCTGGTTGAGCGAAGGCGTGATCCTCGAATCCCTGACCGCCTTTAAACGTGCCGGCGCTGATGGCATCCTGACTTACTTTGCTGTCCGTGCCGCTCAATTGTTACGAGAGCAGAAATAGCCCTCCCAGGAACATTCGATGAATACCGAAGGACTCACTGAAGTTGCCGTAAAAGAAGCTCAACCCGTGGTCGAGCAGATTACCGAAACCCCGCCGGAACTGGAGCCTGCGCCACCCGCGCCGGCAACCGAGCCCGCCGCGGCGGTGCCGGCGATCGCGATTCCCGGCCTGGATGACAGCAGCCTGTACATCCACCGTGAATTGTCGCAACTGCAGTTCAACATCCGCGTGCTGGAACAGGCGCTGGACGAGTCCTACCCGTTGCTGGAGCGGCTGAAGTTCCTGCTGATCTTCTCCAGCAACCTCGACGAATTCTTCGAAATCCGCGTCGCCGGCCTCAAGAAACAAATCACCTTCGCCCGTGAACAGGCCGGCGCCGACGGCCTGCAACCGCACCAGGCCCTGGCCCGGATCAGCGAGCTGGTGCACGGTCACGTAGATCGCCAGTACGCGATCCTCAACGACATCCTGCTCCCGGAGCTGGAAAAGCATCAGGTGCGTTTCATCCGTCGTCGCCACTGGACGACCAAGATCAAAACCTGGGTCCGCCGCTATTTCCGCGACGAGATCGCGCCGATCATCACTCCGATCGGCCTCGACCCGACGCACCCGTTCCCGTTGCTGGTGAACAAGAGCCTGAACTTCATCGTCGAGCTCGAAGGTATCGACGCCTTCGGTCGCGATTCCGGTCTGGCGATCATCCCGGCACCGCGCCTGTTGCCGCGAATCATCAAGGTGCCGGAAGAAGTCGGCGGCCCTGGCGACAACTATGTGTTCCTGTCGTCGATGATCCACGCCCACGCCGATGACCTGTTCCAGGGCATGAAGGTAAAAGGCTGCTACCAGTTCCGCCTTACCCGAAACGCCGACCTGGCGCTCGATTCCGAAGACGTCGAAGACCTGGCCCGCGCCCTGCGTGGCGAGTTGTTCTCCCGTCGTTACGGTGACGCCGTGCGCCTGGAAGTCGCCGACACCTGCCCGAAACACCTGTCGGACTACCTGCTCAAGCAGTTCAACCTGAGCGAGACCGAGCTGTATCAGGTCAACGGTCCGGTGAACCTGACGCGTCTGTTCAGCATCACCGGCCTGGACAGCCATCCGGAGCTGCAATACACGCCGTTCACGCCGCAGATCCCGAAACTGCTGCAAAACAGCGAGAACATTTTCAGCGTGATCAGCAAGCAGGACATCCTGCTGTTGCACCCGTTCGAGTCGTTCACCCCGGTGGTCGACCTGTTGCGCCAGGCCGCCAAGGACCCGCACGTTCTGGCCGTGCGCCAGACCCTGTACCGCTCCGGCGCCAACTCGGAAATCGTCGATGCGCTGGTGGACGCCGCGCGTAACGGCAAGGAAGTGACGGCGGTCATCGAGCTGCGAGCACGCTTCGACGAAGAGTCCAACCTGCAACTGGCCAGCCGTCTGCAAGCGGCGGGCGCGGTGGTGATCTACGGCGTGGTCGGCTTCAAGACTCACGCCAAGATGATGCTGATCCTGCGCCGCGAGGCCGGTGAGATCGTGCGTTACGCGCACCTCGGCACCGGTAACTACCACGCAGGCAACGCCCGTCTGTACACCGACTACAGCCTGCTGACCTCCGACGACGCCTTGTGCGAAGACGTCGGCAAACTGTTCAGTCAGTTGATCGGCATGGGCAAGACGCTGCGTATGAAGAAGCTGCTGCATGCGCCGTTCACCCTGAAGAAGGGCATGCTCGACATGATCACCCGCGAGACGCAATTCGCGCTCGACGGTAAACCGGCGCACATCATCGCCAAGTTCAACTCGCTGACCGATCCGAAGATCATCCGCGCGCTGTACAAGGCCAGCCAGTCCGGCGTGCGCATCGATCTGGTGGTGCGCGGCATGTGCTGCCTGCGTCCAGGCATCGCCGGGGTTTCGCACAACATCCACGTGCGCTCGATCATCGGTCGCTTCCTTGAGCACACCCGAGTGTTCTACTTCCTCAACGGTGGCGAGGAGCAGATGTTCCTCTCCAGCGCCGACTGGATGGAGCGCAACCTCGACAAGCGCGTCGAGACCTGCTTCCCGGTGGAAGGCAAGAAGCTGCTGACCCGGGTCAAGAAAGAGCTGGAGCTGTACCTGACCGACAACACCCACAGCTGGAGCCTGCAATCGGACGGTCGCTACATCCGCAACACGCCGACCGGCAACCAGAACCCGCGCAGTGCGCAGGCGACGTTGCTGGAGCGGTTGGGCAGCCCGATTCTGCCGGTGAGCAGCTGACCGCAGGTTTCATAGCCATGAAAAAGGCGATCCATCCGGATCGCCTTTTTTGTGCCTGCCCGTTACTCAATGAACGGTCAGGACAATCCCCACCCGCGTCAGCCACTCCGCCTCAAGCCCGAAATCCGCCTGGGTCAGCTGATTTTCATCCAGCCAGTTCTCCGGGAATTCCACGTCGAGGTGGTTGCCATTTGCATGCAGCGTCACTTGCGGCATCGCCTGGGTGCCACGGATGTGGTGGAACAGGATGGCGAAACGCAGCAGCACGCACAGGCGAATCAGCTTGTCGCCGTCGTCGCCGAACTCGGCGAACTTGTCCTTGGGGATGTTGCGACGGTGGCCGCGCACCAGCAGGGCGAGCATTTGCTGGTCTTCGCGGGAGAACCCGGCGAGGTCCGAGTGCTCGATCAGGTAGGCGCCGTGTTTGTGGTAGTGATAGTGCGCGATGTCGAGCCCGACTTCGTGCACTTTCGCCGCCCAGCCCAGCAGTTCGCGCCAGATGCCGTCGTCCAGCTCCCAATCCACGGCCACTTGATCGAAGGCGTGCAAGGCTTTGCGCTCGACCCGTGCGGCCTGTTCCTGATCGACGTGGTAGCGCTCCATCAGCGAGGTCAGGGTGCGTTCGCGCACGTCTTCGTGGTGATGGCGGCCGAGCAGGTCGTAGAGCACGCCTTCACGCAGCGCGCCTTCGCAGTGGTCCATGCGTTGCAGTTCGAGGGCGTCGAAGATCGCTTCGAGAATCGCCAGACCGGCCGGGAAGATCGCCCGACGATCCGGCTTGATGCCTTCGAAATCGATCTTGTCGACATCGCCGAGCTTGAACAGGCGGCGCTTGAGCCACGCCAGGCCTTCGGCATTCACCTCGCCGGTGCCATGACCGCCGGCCTTCAGCGCCAGACCGATGGCGCGGATGGTGCCCGAGGAACCGATGGCTTCATCCCAGGTCAGGCGGTGCAACGCATGTTCGATGCTCATGATCTCCAGGCGCGCCGCCGTGTACGCCTGGGCGTAGCGGGCCGGGGTGATCTTGCCGTCCTTGAAGTAGCGCTGGGTGAAACTCACGCAACCCATTTGCAGGCTTTCGCGCAGCAGCGGTTCGAAACGCTGGCCGATGATGAATTCGGTACTGCCGCCGCCGATGTCGGCGACCAGGCGTTTGCCCGGGGTGTCGGCGAGGGTGTGGGACACGCCGAGGTAGATCAGGCGGGCCTCTTCACGGCCGGAGATGACTTCCACCGGATGGCCGAGGATTTCTTCGGCGCGGCGGATGAATTCGCCACGGTTGCGCGCCTCACGCAGGGCGTTCGTGCCGACGATCCGCACGGCGCCCAGTGGCATGCCGTTGATCAGTTGGGCAAAGCGCTTGAGGCAGTCGAGCCCGCGCTGCATGGATTCTTCGTTGAGCTGACGCTCATCGTCGATGCCAGCGGCCAGCTGAACCTTTTCTCCGAGCCGTTCGAGAATACGGATTTCGCCGTTCTGGGCCTTGGCCACGACCATATGGAAGCTGTTGGAGCCCAGGTCGATCGCGGCGATCAGGGACAGATTCTTGGCTTGGGATTGCGGCATGGTCTGGGGGTCTCGGTCGATAACCCCGACATCGTGCCACGATCAAACGCTGCCGCCAACGCGCATGGTTCAAACCCTTGATTCAGCGCATAAAGTCTCAAGACCGCGGCGCGGCCATTCGCGGGCAAGCCCGCTCCCACAGGTTTTGTGTCGAACACAAAACCGTATCCCGCTAGAGAACCCTGTGGGAGCGGGCTTGGTCCGGGCGGCGATCCGACGATGAGGTCAGAAAATTCCCTGAAAATCCTTCAGGCAGTCGCCTCGACGGTACCAATGAAATTCGCCAGCTCCGGCGTCTGCGGATCGGCAAACAGCACTTTCGGGTCCCCCACCTCGTGCACCTTGCCCTGATGCATGAACACCAGTTTGTCCCCGACCTCCCGGGCGAAGCGCATTTCGTGGGTGACCATGATGGGGGTCATGCCTTCCTTCGCGAGCTGGCGGACCACGCTGAGCACTTCGTTGACCAGCTCGGGGTCCAGCGCCGAGGTGATCTCGTCACACAGCAGCACCTTGGGCGACATCGCGAGCGCCCGGGCAATCGCCACGCGCTGTTGCTGGCCGCCGGAGAGCCGTTCCGGGAAGGCGTCGAATTTCTCGCCCAGGCCCACACGCTCCAGCATCTGTCGCGCCAGTTCTTGTGCCTTGGCCTTGGGCACTTTCTGCACCACCTGCGGCGCGAGCATCACGTTTTCACCCACCGTCAGGTGCGGAAACAGGTTGAACTGCTGAAACACCATGCCGACTTTCTGCCGCAGGCTGCGCAGGTCGGCGCGGGCGGCGTCGAGGTATTCGCCGTCAACTTCGATCACACCGTCGTTGATCGACTCCAGACCGTTGAGGGTGCGCAGCAGGGTGGACTTGCCTGAGCCGCTGCGGCCGATGATCGCCACCACCTGACCTTCCTCGACGCTCAGGTCGATGCCTTTGAGTACGTGGTGATCGCCGTAATATTTATGCAGGGCAGAAATTCTAAGCAGAGGCATGCAGTCTCCTTTCCAGGTAGCGCGCACTGAGGGACAGGGGGTAGCAGAGCAGGAAGTAGCCCAAGGCAACGAGGCCGTAGACCATGAACGGTTCGAAAGTGGCGTTGGCGAGCATGCCGCCGGTCTTGGTCAGCTCGGTGAAGCCGATGATCGAGGTCACCGCGGTTCCCTTGACCACTTGCACCGAGAAGCCCACGGTCGGCGCCACGGCAATCCGCAGCGCTTGCGGCAGGATCACGTAGCGCAGTTGCTCCAGCGGATTGAGCGCCAGGCTCGACGAAGCTTCCCACTGACCATTGGGAATCGCCTCGACGCAGCCGCGCCAGATCTCCGCCAGATAAGCGCTGGTGAACAGGGTCAGGGCAATCGCCGCCGCCATCCACGGCGAAATTTCCACACCGGCCAGGGCCACGCCGAAGAACACCAGAAACAGCTGCATCAACAGCGGCGTGCCCTGGAACAGTTCGATCCAGGTGCGGGCGATGCTGCTGGGCAGCGGGTTTTTCGAGATGCGCATGATCAGGATCAGCAACCCGACGATACCGCCGCCGATGAACGCCACCAGCGACAGCGCCAGCGTCCATTGCAGGCCGGTCAGCAGATTGCGCAGGATGTCCCAGAACGTGAAGTCGCTCATTGGCTGCTCCTTGCGCTGCTTTTAGACAGATAACGCCGACCGAGCCAGTTCAACAGCTGACGGATCAGCAGCGCCATGCACAGATAGATGAGGGTGGTCAGGGCGTAGGTTTCAAAGGCGCGGAAGTTGCGCGATTGAATGAAGTTGGCGGCGAAGCTCAATTCTTCGGTGGCAATCTGCGAACACACCGCCGAACCGAGCATGACGATGATGATCTGGCTGCTCAGCGCCGGCCAGACCTTGCCCAGCGCCGGCAACAGCACCACGTGGCGGAACGCTTCGAAACGGCTCATCGCCAATGCCGCTGCGGCTTCCAGCTGCCCGCGCGGAATCGCCTGGATACCGGCGCGGATGATTTCGGTCGAGTACGCACCGAGGTTGATCACCATCGCCAGCACCGCCGCCTGCCACTCGGAAATCTGCACGCCGAGGGACGGCAGGCCGAAGAAGATGAAGAACAACTGCACCAGAAACGGCGTGTTGCGGATCAACTCCACATACACGCCGAAGATCGCCGAGAACGGGCGGATGTTCCACGCCCGCACCAGCGCCCCGACGATGCCCACGCCAACCCCGAAGAGTGCGCCGATGGCCGTCAGCTCAAGGGTGAACAGCGCCCCGCGCAAGAGCAGGTCGGTGTTTTCCACCACCGGCAAAAAATCGAACTGATAGGCCATGAAGGTCTCCCGCGTCGCCGGTCAGAGGTCGGCCGGCAGCGGCTCTTTGAGCCAGGTCTGCGCGTTCTTTTCCAGCGCGCCGTCAGCCTTGGCGGTGGTCAGGATCTCGTTGACCTTGCCCAGCAGCGCCGGCTCGTTCTTGTTCACGCCGACGTAGACCGGCGAATCCTTGAGCTTCACTTTCAGCGCGGGGACGCGTTTCGGGTTCTTTTCGCTGATTGCGACCATCACCACGTTGCCGCTGGCGATCAGGTCGACCTGACCTGCGAGGTAGGCGGCGATGGTCGAGTTGTTGTCTTCGAAGCGCTTGATGGTCACGCCTTCGGGGGCGACCTTGGTCAGCTCGATATCTTCGATGGCGCCACGGGTGACGCTGATGGTTTTGCCCTTGAGATCGTCGAGGGTGCTGACCGCTGCGTCCGGCGGGCCGAACACGGCGAGGTAGAACGGCGCATAGGCGCGGGAGAAATCGATGACCTTCTCGCGCTCGGGGTTCTTGCCGAGGCTGGAAATCACCAGGTCGACCTTGCCGGTGGTCAGGAACGGAATGCGGTTGGTGCTGTTGACCGGGGTCAGTTCGAGTTTGACCTTGAGCTGCTCGGCCAGCAGTTTCGCGGTGTCGATATCGAGGCCGCGCGGCTTCATGTCCGGGCCGACCGAACCGAACGGCGGGAAGTCCTGGGGCACGGCGACTTTCAAGGTGCCGCGCTTGACCACGTCATCCAGACCGTCGGCATGGGCGGGGGCCTGGCTCAACATCAGACCGGCAAACAGGGCGGCGAGGAGGGCGCTGTAACGCTTCGTCATGGACAATCTCCGGATCGGCGGGAAGTGAATTCTGCGATCGGACAGAGCACGGGCCGTGCCAAGACAGGGGGTTGGCGTCGCAAAGCCACGGGTTTGGCGGGTTTGTTCGGTCTTACTGGTCTGAACAGTCAGGTCGGATTTCGCACTGCGATAGCGCATCGACGCGCACCGTCGAACCCCGCTGGGGCACGACTTGCCTGATGCCTCGAATAGCTTTACAACTGGCCGCACCTTGGCCTGGTCCGTCTGGAAAACCATGAACTCGATCTCCCGCGCCGTACCCGAAGTGGCGCTGCAAGCGATCCGCAAACTGATTACCGAGCAGGGCTTCGGCCCCGGCGATGCGTTGCCCTCGCAGCGGGATCTGGCGGTTCAGCTGGGCGTCAGCCGCGCCTCGTTGCGTGAGGCGTTGTCGTCCTTGAGTGCGCTGGGTGTGGTCAGCATTCAACCGGGCAAAGGCGTGTTCGTGCAGGCGCCGGTCGAGTTGCCTCGTGGCGAGGGCGCACCGGCCTGGCCGTTCGCCGCCCAGGCTTCGCCGCTGGAAATCTTTCAGTTGCGCTATGCGCTGGAAGGGTTTGCGGCCGGTCTGGCGGCGGTGACGTTGAGCACGTTTGATCTGGACGAACTGGAAGACAACGTCGCCGCCATGCGCGAGCAACTGCGCGCCGGCGACTTCGAGGCTGCGGCGAAACTGGATTTCGAATTCCACCGGCGGATCCTCCTGGCCAGCGGCAATCAGGCGATGCTGAGCATCCTCACCGCCAGCGCCGACATCTTTCTGGAGAGCCAGAAACTACCGTTCATCCGCGCCGAGCGGGCCATGGAAACCTGGCAGGAACACCGCAAGATCCTCCGCGCCCTGGCCCGTCGGGCGTCCGCCGCCGCGCAGAAAGCCATGCAGGAGCACGTGCGCAACGCAGCCCTGCGTACCGGAATCGCCTTCATCGCCCCCGCCGGCGCTTGACTTGAGCTATACCCAAATTCATCGAGTGCCATAGCAAGACTCAATCATGTGCGGCTTCCTGAACAAGGGAAGGGCGGCTATGATGGGCCACGTTTTTTTGCTTACAACCTGGAGAATTCCATGAGCAGCGATCTGATCAAACACGTTAGCGACGCTAGCTTCGAAGCCGACGTACTCAAGGCCGAAGGCGCTGTCCTGGTCGACTACTGGGCTGAATGGTGCGGCCCTTGCAAAATGATCGCTCCGGTTCTGGACGAGATTGCAGAGACTTACAAAGGCAAGCTGACCGTTGCCAAACTGAACATCGACGAAAACCAGGAAACCCCTGCCAAGCACGGCGTACGTGGTATTCCGACCCTGATGCTGTTCAAGAACGGCAACGTGGAAGCGACCAAGGTCGGCGCTCTGTCGAAGTCGCAACTGGCTGCTTTCCTCGACGCCAACATCTAAGCGTCGCGGTAAAGTCGTCCTCAAAAAGCCCCGCAAATTGCGGGGCTTTTTGCGTATTCAGGGCTAGACGCTCCGAAACTCAGGTGGTACATTCGGCCCCGCACTGGTTTCTCCACTGCCCCCTGCTAGCCGTCGCCGACGCACTCCTTTTCGAATAAGTACGCGATCCTGTCGCCTCTCCGCGGCGCGGCCTCATTAAGCCAAAAGCTTAATTTCCCCCCCCTCCATAAATGATTACGTCATTCCTATATGAATCTGACTGAACTCAAGCAAAAGCCGATTACCGAACTGCTCGAATTGGCCGAACAGATGGGCATAGAAAATATGGCCCGTTCGCGCAAGCAGGACGTGATTTTCTCCCTGCTGAAAAAGCACGCTAAAAGCGGTGAGGAAATCTCCGGTGATGGCGTGCTGGAGATTCTCCAGGACGGCTTCGGCTTCCTGCGCTCCGCTGACGCTTCCTACCTCGCCGGTCCTGACGACATCTACGTCTCGCCGAGCCAGATCCGCCGTTTCAACTTGCGCACCGGTGACACCATCGTTGGCAAGATCCGCCCTCCGAAGGAAGGCGAGCGTTATTTCGCCCTGCTCAAGGTCGACACGATCAACTTCGATCGTCCTGAGAACGCGAAGAACAAGATTCTCTTCGAGAACCTGACCCCGCTGTTCCCGACCGTGCGCATGAAGATGGAAGCCGGCAACGGTTCCACCGAAGACCTGACCGGTCGTGTGATCGACCTGTGCGCTCCGATCGGCAAAGGCCAGCGTGGTCTGATCGTTGCACCGCCGAAAGCCGGTAAAACGATCATGCTGCAGAACATTGCAGCGAACATCGCCCGTAACAATCCTGAAGTTCACCTGATCGTGCTGTTGATCGACGAGCGTCCGGAAGAAGTGACCGAAATGCAGCGCACCGTGCGCGGCGAAGTGGTTGCCTCGACTTTCGACGAGCCACCGACCCGTCACGTGCAAGTGGCTGAAATGGTGATCGAGAAGGCCAAGCGCCTGGTCGAGCACAAGAAGGACGTGGTGATCCTGCTCGACTCCATCACCCGTCTGGCCCGTGCCTACAACACCGTGATTCCGAGCTCCGGCAAGGTGCTGACCGGTGGTGTCGATGCCCACGCCCTGGAGAAACCGAAGCGTTTCTTCGGCGCCGCGCGCAACATCGAAGAAGGCGGCTCGCTGACCATCATCGCCACCGCGCTGGTTGAAACCGGCTCGAAGATGGACGAAGTGATCTACGAAGAGTTCAAGGGCACCGGCAACATGGAGCTGCCGCTGGACCGTCGTATCGCCGAGAAGCGTGTGTTCCCGGCGATCAACATCAACAAGTCCGGTACTCGTCGCGAAGAGCTGCTGACTGCCGACGATGAGCTGCAGCGTATGTGGATCCTGCGCAAACTGCTGCACCCGATGGACGAAGTAGCGGCCATCGAGTTCCTGGTCGACAAGCTGAAGACGACCAAGACCAACGACGAGTTCTTCCTGTCGATGAAGCGCAAGTAATACGCTGTTGTTTGAAAAAGCGCCCCATAAGGGCGCTTTTTTTTCGCGACGGATTATTTGTATCTGGATTGAAATGCACGTGGCTGATAACTTTCGCGCTTTCCAAGGACTCTGTATCCAGAAACGAGAAAGGTCATGCACACGTTTGGCAATCGCCGTGATATCGACGGATTACGAGCTCTGGCGGTTATTCCCGTCGTACTGTTTCATTTCGGATTCAGTACATTCAGTGGCGGCTTTGTCGGGGTTGACGTTTTTTTCGTCATTTCCGGCTTCCTGATCACAACGATCCTGTTCCGCGAAATCAGCGCTCAGCGCTTCAGCTTCATTGATTTCTGGGCACGCCGTGCCCGCCGCATCATTCCTGCCCTGAGCGTGGTCATGCTGGTGACGCTGGCATTGGGCTGGTTGCTGCTGACGGCCAAGGACTTCGCCGAACTCGGGCGAACAGTGCGCTATCAGTCGCTGTTCATCTCCAACATTCTGTTCATGCGCGAGGACGGCTACTTCCAGCCAGCCTCGGATCTGAAGCCGCTGCTGCATACCTGGTCGCTGGCGGTGGAAGAGCAGTACTACATCTTCTTTCCGCTGTTGATGGCGGTGCTGATCCGCTATTTCCGCCATTGGCGCTGGATGCTGTTCGCCGTGTTGCTGGTATCGTTCGGCTTGAACATCGCCAACATCGAACACAAGCCGGAATTCACCTTCTTCTCGCTGCCTACCCGGGCCTGGGAGTTGCTCTGCGGCGCGATGCTCGCGGTAATTCCGGCGCCGAAGCAGGCGGTGCGTCCGTGGTTGTATCAGGCCGTGGGGCTGGCCGGTCTGGCGGCAGTGCTGGTCGCGGTGTTCACTTTTGACAAATCCACCGTGTTTCCGGGCTGGGCAGCCTTGTTGCCGGTGCTGGGGACGACGGCGCTGATCTGGTCGGGCGCGCAAGGTGCGAGCCTCACCGGGCGGCTCTTGAGTCTGCGGCCGTTGGTCTGGGTCGGCTTGCTTTCGTATTCGCTCTATCTTTGGCATTGGCCGGTGTTTGTCTACGCCAACGCGATTTCCATCGATGGCATTCAGCCTGTTGAGGCAATCGGCTGGATAGCCTTGGCGCTGGGCCTGGCCTGGCTGAGTCTGCGCTATATCGAGCTGCCGTTTCGCGAAAAACGCTTGCTCGCCTCGCGTAATGCAGTGCTGGCAGGCGGTCTGGCCGCCATCGTTGCACTCGTGGCGACGGGGTCGGCGATCCGTTCCGCCGACGGTGTCCCTCAGCGTCTGACCGGTAAAGCGCTGGAGTATGCACAGTCCCGTGAGTGGCATGCAGGGCAGATGAAATGCATGCTGGTGACTCAGGATAAAGAGCTGGACAAGGCCTGTCTGGTGGGTGGCAACGAGGATGTTCCGGCCACTCAATTGTTCTGGGGCGACAGCCACGCCGCCGCCTTGCTGCCGGCCATCGAGAATAATGCCCGTCGCGAGGGGCGTCCGGTTTGGCTGTACAGCATGAGCGCTTGCCCGCCGATTCTCAGCGACGACCCGCGTCAGCGCTGCAAGGATTTCAACGAACAGACCATGGAACGTGTGCGCAGCCTCGGCATCAAGGATGTGGTGCTGGCGTCCAACTGGAGCCTTTACGTGTATGGCCGCGAAGACGGCGATAAGAAGGTGCTGCTCAATTCGCAAGACGATACCGTCCAGGCCGAGCAACGCATGGCCGCAGCGCTGAAAGCGCGAGTTGCCGCATTGAGGGCAACGGGGGCGCAAGTCTGGCTGTTCAAGGAGGTGCCGCTGCAACGCAAAGGCACCATCAACCGCTTGACCAGCCTGGCGCGGATCGGAAGGTCCGCCGAAGGGCTGGGTCGTCCGCTTGAGGAACATCTGGCGCGCCAGCATTTCCTCAGCAGCCTGTTCGACTCCATGAGCGCCGCTGATCCGGGTGTGCACGTGATCGATCCAACGCCGCTGATGTGCGGCAATGGCGTCTGCGGCATCGAGGTCAACGGCCATTCGCAGTACAAGGATGAGGATCATCTTTCGGACGCGGGGAGCTCCCGGCTGAGCCCGCTGTTTGCACCTCTGCTGCTGGGGACGAGCCACAATTGAGCGAGGCCTGATGCTGACGGGCTGCTGTTTGCCCGTCAGAGCAGGTAGGATGTACGCCTATTTTGAGGGTGCCATCGTCAATGAAATTCAAGGATCTTCGGGATTTCGTGCAGCAGCTTGAGCAGCGCGGAGAGTTGAAACGCATCCAGATTCCCGTTTCGCCGGTGCTGGAAATGACCGAGGTGTGCGACCGCACGCTGCGGGCCAAGGGCCCGGCGCTGCTGTTCGAGAAGCCGACCGGTTACGACATCCCGGTGCTCGGCAACCTGTTCGGCACGCCCGAGCGGGTCGCCATGGGCATGGGCGCCGAGTCGGTCAGCGAACTGCGCGAAATCGGCAAGCTGCTGGCGTTTCTCAAGGAGCCGGAGCCGCCGAAGGGCTTGAAGGACGCGTGGTCGAAGCTGCCGATCTTCCGCAAGATCATCGCGATGGCGCCGAAAGTCGTCAAAGACGCACCTTGCCAGGAAGTGGTCATCGAAGGCGACGACGTCGATCTGGCGATGCTGCCGGTGCAGACCTGCTGGCCGGGCGACGTGGCGCCGCTGATCACCTGGGGCCTGACGGTCACCAAAGGTCCGAACAAGGATCGGCAGAACCTTGGCATCTACCGTCAGCAAGTGATTGGCCGCAACAAAGTCATCATGCGCTGGCTCAGCCATCGTGGCGGTGCGCTGGATTTCCGTGAGTGGTGCGAGAAGCATCCGGGCCAGCCGTTCCCGGTGTCCGTGGCCCTGGGTGCGGATCCGGCGACCATTCTCGGCGCGGTCACCCCGGTCCCGGACAGCCTCTCCGAATACGCCTTCGCCGGCCTGCTGCGTGACAGCCGCACGGAGCTGGTGAAGTGCCGCGGCAACGACCTGCAAGTGCCGGCCACTGCCGAAATCATCCTCGAAGGCGTGATCCATCCGGGCGAGATGGCCGACGAAGGCCCGTACGGCGACCACACCGGTTATTACAACGAAGTCGACAGCTTCCCGGTGTTCACCGTCGAGCGCATCACTCACCGGATCAAGCCGATCTACCACAGCACCTACACCGGCCGTCCGCCGGATGAGCCGGCGATTCTCGGCGTGGCACTGAACGAAGTGTTCGTGCCGATCCTGCAGAAGCAGTTCCCGGAGATCACCGATTTCTACCTGCCGCCGGAAGGCTGCTCATACCGCATGGCCGTGGTGACGATGAAGAAGTCGTATCCGGGCCACGCCAAGCGCGTGATGCTGGGTGTCTGGTCGTTTTTGCGACAGTTCATGTACACCAAGTTCGTTATTGTCACCGACGACGACATCAACGCGCGGGACTGGAACGACGTGATCTGGGCCATCACCACGCGCATGGACCCCAAGCGCGACACAGTGATGATCGACAACACGCCGATCGACTACCTCGACTTCGCCTCGCCGGTGTCGGGACTCGGCTCGAAGATGGGCCTGGACGCCACCCACAAGTGGCCGGGCGAAACCACTCGCGAGTGGGGCCGCGTCATCGTCAAGGATGACGCCGTCACCCAACGGATCGATGCCATCTGGAATCAGTTAGGAATAGATTGATGCGTGTAACCCTGCAGCCCTCCGGAGCGGTGCTCGAGATATGGCCCGGAGAGCGGATTCTCGATGGTGCGCGGCGCCTGGGCTACGAATGCCCGCAAAGCTGTCGCAACGGCAATTGCCATGTGTGTGCGGCGCTGCTGGTGGAAGGCCGGGTCGAACAGGCCGGCAAGGTGCACGACCACGGTGAGTTCTACACTTGCATAGCGGAGCCGCTGGAAGACTGCATCGTGCTGTGGGATGGCGTGCTCGCGCTGGGAGAACTGCCGGTGCGCAGCGTGTCGTGTCAGGTCATCGAATGCCGGGACGTCGGTGGCGATACCTTTCGTGTGCGGCTGCGGGCGCCGGCCGGCAAGCCGCCGCGCTACCACGCTGGCCAGTATTTGATGATCGAGCGCGAGAACGGCGAGAAGTCGGCGTTCTCCATGGCTTCGGCGCCCCACGGCGGTCGCGATCTGGAAATCCATGTGCTGGCGCGCGAATCCAGTGCGCTGAGCCTGATCGATCAGCTCAAGCGCAACCCGATGGTGCGGGTCGAGCTGCCGTTCGGCGACACCCACCTGGCGGAACTGCCGGACGGGCCGCTGGTGCTGATCGCCGCTGGCACCGGCATGGGCCAGATCCACAGCCTGATCGAACATTGCCGGGCCACGGGCTTCAAACACCCGGTGCACCTGTATTGGGGCGTGCGCCGTCCGGAAGACTTCTATGAAATCGAACATTGGGACGAATGGCTGAAGTTGCCCAATCTATTCCTGCACAAGGTCGTCAGTGACCAGTGCGGCTGGGAAGGGCGTTGCGGGATGTTGCACGAAGCCGTCTGCGAGGATTTCCCCGATTTGAAGCCGCTGCACGTCTATGCCAGCGGCTCGCCGGCCATGGTCTACGGCACGCTGGATGCGCTGGTGGAAGCGGGGATGGATGCCCATCAGATGCGTGCGGATGTGTTTGCTTACGCACCCCGCGCCTGAGTTCGTTATAACTCTTCATATAGCCGATCGGTATTTATGTAATTGCATAAATGCCGGTAGGTTATATATCAAACAGGCAATCAATTAAGAACTGTGCCATGGCACTCAAATTGCCTTAAAACATATGTGCCTTATTGTTACAGCGGTGCGTTCTATTAAGTAATTCTTCACCCGCGGGGAGCTGAACGCTATTCGCCATGAGCGCCATTGAAAACGCTTTTCTGAACCTGGCTTACCCTCCGCGGCTCGATCTTGGGCCGCAGCTGACGCACGAACAACTTCTCGCTTCCATGCAATCGACCATGGCACGCCACAAGGGCGGGCCGGTGTGGCTGTTCGCCTACGGTTCGCTGATCTGGCGGCCGGAATGCACAGCCGTGGAGCGGGTGCGTGGGCGCGTGCATGGCTATCACCGTGGTTTGTACTTGTGGTCCCACGAGCATCGCGGCACGCCGGAAATGCCCGGTCTGGTCTTTGGTCTGGATCGTGGCGGCTCGTGCAGCGGCTTCGCCTACCGGTTGCCGGAAGACAATCTGGACAGCGCGCTGTATGCATTATGGAAGCGCGAAATGCCGTTCCCGTCCTATCGGCCACACTGGCTCAACTGCCGACTCGAAGATGGCAGCCAGGTTCAGGCGCTGGGATTCGTATTGGAGCGACACCTGCCCAGCTATGCCGGCAACTTGCCAGATCATGTGCTGAGCCAGGTGTTCGAAAGCGCTTGCGGGCGGTACGGCACGACTCGCGATTATGTCGAGCAGACCGCTCACGCCCTGCGCAGCCACGCCATGCCAGACCGGAATCTGGAGGCGCGGCTCAAGCGCTGTAAGTCAAAGGCCGATCAGGCGACTGCTTCGCGGCTCTGACTGGCGACTTGCTTGTGCCACAGGGTCGGGGCCAGGAAGGCCATCGACAGCAGGCAAGCGCCCACCAGCAGCACGAAACCACCATCCCAGCCGAAATGGTCCACGGTGTAGCCCATTGCTGCACTGGCCGCGACCGAACCACCCAGATAACCGAACAGACCGGTGAAGCCCGCAGCGGTGCCGGCGGCTTTCTTCGGCGCCAGTTCCAGCGCCTGCAGGCCGATCAGCATCACCGGGCCATAGATCAGGAAGCCGATGGAGAACAGAGCGATCATGTCGATGGTCGGGTTACCGGCCGGATTCAGCCAGTACACCAGCGTCGCCACGGTCACCAATGCCATGAACACCATGCCGGTCAGGCCGCGGTTGCCACGGAAGATCTTGTCCGACATCCATCCGCACAGCAGCGTGCCTGGAATCCCCGCCCACTCGTAGAAGAAATAGGCCCACGAGGTTTTATCCACGGTGAAACCCTTGGCTTCCTTCAGGTAGGTCGGCGCCCAGTCCAGCACGCCGTAGCGCAGCAGGTAGACGAAGACGTTGGCCATGGCGATGTACCAGAGCATTTTGTTGCGCAGCACGTATTTGACGAAGATTTCCTTGGCGCTGAATTCGTCTTCGTGGCTGGCGTCGTAGCCTTCCGGGTAGTCGTTCTTGTACTTCTCGATCGGCGGCAGGCCGACCGATTGCGGGGTGTCGCGCATGGTCACGAAAGCGAACACTGCTACCGCCAGGGCGACGGCAGCCGGGACGTAGAACGCTGCGTGCCAGTCGTTGAACAGGCCCATGCCGATCAGGAACAGCGGGCCGATCAGGCCGCCGCCGACGTTATGCGCCACGTTCCACACCGACACCACGCCGCCACGTTCCTTCTGCGACCACCAGTGCACCATCGTGCGTCCGCTCGGCGGCCAGCCCATGCCCTGGGCCCAGCCGTTGATAAACAGCAGGATGAACATCATGGTCACGCTGGAGGTTGCCCAGGGCGCGAAACCGAAAATGAACATCACCCCGGCCGAGACCAGCAGGCCGAACGGCAGGAAGTAACGCGGGTTGGAGCGGTCGGACACCAGGCCCATGAGGAACTTGGACAGACCGTAGGCGATGGCGATGGCTGACATCGCCAGGCCCAGGTCGCCACGGCTGTAGCCTTCGTCGATCAGGTACGGCATTGCCAGCGAGAAGTTCTTGCGCAACAGGTAATAACCCGCATAGCCAAAGAAGATGCCGGCGAAGATCTGCCAACGCAGGCGTCGGTAGGTGCTGTCGATTTTTTCTTCAGGCAATGGAGCCTGATGTGCGGCAGGACGAAAGAAAGCAAACATTCAAGAGCTCCAGATTTCTTGTTTTGACTGCGGATGCGAATGTTACAGTTTCGTTACCGAAAATAGCACCGCTTCCCATCGGCAAAACAGTGGAAATGTTGGATGTCGCGCGTTCCTTTATGAACATGTCGCTCAGATATAAGTGCAGGGCGTTGTGGGAAAGGTTACCTCGGCGTCTTCCTGCGGGGTTCCAGTGCGTTGTAGGGCAGAACTCGAGGAAATGTCCTGCTTCCAACGCAGAAGCGACGACGTTCTGTTTTGGCTGGCGGCACCTTAACCTTTTCGCAGATGCCTGATCGGGCATTCGGGTCGCAAGGGGAGGGGTTATGCCGTGGTGTGTGTTGTTGATTTTGCTGTTGGTGGCCGCCAGTTCCAGGGCGGCTGAAGTGTTCTTGATTCCGGAACATAATCCGAAACCCATCTACCCGCCGGGACTGCAACGGGCCGGGTTTACCGGAGGAGTCAAAGTAAGCTTCATCGTCAGTGCGGACGGCGCAGTGAGTAAGGTCGGAATTTTGAAAAGCGATCATGCCGAACTGTCCGATGCGGTGAAAAACGCTCTGGCGCAATGGCGCTTTAAATCGTGGACTGTTGAAGGAGAGCGCCCGCTAGAACAGGAAATCATCGCGCCGATGACGTTCGGATTCGATTCTCCTGACGGCGTGAACCTGTGGCTAAAAGATCTCAAATGTCGTGAGTTCAACAGTTTGCTGGCGCATTACCCAAAACATTCCTGGATGGATGCTGCACCGTTTCATTACGTGCGCGGCTATCTGGCAAGTACGTTTTTCCAGAGGCAGATCCCAATGGAGCAACGTTTGGCGATGATAGCCAAAATGAACAAGCGTGTTCCCGGCATTGTGATGCGTTGCCAAAAGAGTCCAGGCCTTAAGTACGTAACCCTTCTGCCGGAAGACATTCGTAAGGTTCTATGAGAACAACGCATGCCTGTCTGGTCAGGTGTATGACCAGACAGCTTTTTCTGTTTAGCGCACGCTGACCACCACCTTGCCCACGGCCTTGCGCTGCCCGAGATCATTGATCGCCTGCGCGGCATTGCCCAGCGGATAGACCTGCGACACCAGCGGCTTGAGCTTGCCCTCGGCAAACCAGCCGAACAATTGCTGGAAATTCGCCGCGTTGTCCTGCGGCTGGCGCTGGGCGAAGGAGCCCCAGAAAACGCCGAGCACCGCCGCCCCCTTGAGCAGGGCGAGGTTGACCGGCAGTTCGGGAATGCGTCCGCTGGCGAAGCCGACCACCAGCAGGCGGCCGTTCCAGGCGATGGCGCGGATGGCCTGGTCGAACAGGTCGCCGCCGACAGGGTCGTAGATCACATCCGCGCCCTGGCCGTCGGTCAGGCGCTTGATCTCGTCCTTGAGGCTGGTTTCGCTGTAGTTGATCAGTTCGTCGGCACCGGCAGCCTTGGCCACCGAGAGTTTTTCCGCGCTGCTGGCGGCGGCGATCACCCGGGCGCCCATGGCTTTGCCGATTTCCACGGCGGCCAGGCCAACGCCGCCGGAAGCGCCGAGTACCAGCAGGGTTTCGCCCGGTTGCAGATTGCCGCGCTGCTTGAGGGCGTGCATCGACGTGCCGTAGGTCATGCTGAAGGCGGCGGCGGTGTTGAAATCCATCGATGGCGGGATCGGCAGCACGTTGTAGCCCGGCACCGCGACCTGCTCGGCGAAGCTGCCCCAGCCGGTCAGTGCCATGACCCGGTCACCGACCTTCAAGTGGCTGACCTTTTCACCCACTTCCCTGACCACGCCGGAGGCTTCGCCACCCGGCGAGAACGGGAAGGGCGGTTTGAACTGGTACTTGCCCTCGATGATCAGCGTGTCCGGGAAGTTGACCCCGGCGGCGTGCACGTCCAGCAGGATTTCGTTCTTCTTGGCGACAGGACTGGCGACGTCTTCCAGCACCAGCGATTCGGCAGGGCCGAAGGCTTTGCACAGCACGGCTTTCATCAGGGCTATTCCTTTGGGAGTGATGGCCGATAAGTGTAGGTGTGGCAGTCAACGGGTCAACGAGCATGCCCGGCCCTGATAGTCCGCCATAAGCTTGTGCTTGCGCGGCGGGTCGTTATGCTAGGCCGCAAACCGGATAAGGAGCGAATTGTGAAAGCGTGGATCATGTTGTTGCTGGCCCTGTCTCTGCCTGTGGCAGCGCTGGCCGAAGAAGCCAAAGAGGGCGAGGCGCCGAAGGTCAACTACATCACCCTGAGCCCGCCGTTCGTGGGCAACTACGGGCTCGATGGCACTCCGAAGCTCAAGGTCTACAAGGCCGACGTGGCACTGCGGGTGACTGGCGAAGAGGCGGCCAAACTGGTCAAGGCCAACGAGCCGCTGATCCGCAATCAACTGGTGGCGCTGTTCACTCAGCAGACCACCGATGCGATGGGCAGCATCGAGGGCAAGGAAAAACTGCGTCAGGAAGCCTTGAAACAGACCCAGCAAGTGATGAATGACGAGACCGGCAAGCCGGTGGTTGAAGATCTGTTGTTCAATAACCTGATCATTCAGTAACAACTTTGCTGTCCGGCCCGGCCCCTTCGCGGGCAAGTCGAATCGTCGCACCGCAGCTCCCACAGGATTCATGGTGAATTCACACAGATTCTTTGTGGGAGCGGGCTTGCCCGCGAAAGCATTTTGTCAGGCGAAGGATGATTCAGGGTTTGAGCGCCATCACCGCCGCCCACTGCTCGGCGGTCACCGGCATCACCGACAGCCGCGAACCCTTTTGCACCAGCGGCATCTCGGCCAGCGCGGTCTGCTGCTTCAGATAATCCAGCTTCAAGACCCGGTTGAAAGTCTCCACGTGGGCGACATCGATCGCGCTCCAGGCGTTCTTCTCCGGCGTGGCTTTCGGGTCGAAGTAATGGCTTTCCGGTTCCAGTGCGGTGGGATCCGGGTACGCGGCTTCGATTATTTTGCCGATTCCGGCAATGCCCGGCTCCGGGCAGCTGGAATGGTAGAAAAAGAACTCGTCCCCCACCGCCATGGCGCGCAAGAAATTGCGTGCCTGATAGTTGCGAACCCCGTCCCAGCGCGCTTTGCCGAGCTTTTCCAGGCCCTTGATCGAGAGCTCGTCGGGCTCGGATTTCATCAGCCAGTAGGCCATGGTGTGTGCTCCTCAAGCGGTCATTGGGCAGGTTGTCCGACAATTTTATGACAAACCGACGGTCGGTTGACGTCAGCATTTGCGCGACGGTTCACGTTGTCGCAAAATGCCGGCCTTTAAAGCTTGACGCTGCTGCACGGCCTACGAATGGAAACCGCTGCTGTCATCGTGATGATGTGCCTTGAGGGGGGCAATCGATGAAACGCAAACCGGATTTGCTGTGGACTTTGGTAATTTTGTTCGGTCTGGGCGTCGTGACCACCGGTTATGCGCAAAGTCTGTGGGCCAACAAGGCCGATGCACCGATTGAAGTGGCGCAACAAGTACAACAGTCGACAGCCTTCAAGCGCTGACACTGCCTTTTCGACGCCGCTGATCTACGCGGCGTCTATCCTGCGAAATACCACGCCTTGTCCGTCACTGTTCCCTGCAACGGTACATCCCAGCTCGCCTGCGCCAGCCGTTCGACTTTCTGACATTCATGGGCCAGTCCCAACAGCGTCGGCTTGCGCCAGTTCTGGCGTCGGGCCAGATAGGCCAGGCTGCGGTCGTAGAATCCGCCGCCCATGCCCAGGCGCCCGCCGACATCGTCGAATCCCACCAGTGGCAACAACACCAGGTCCAGTGCCCAGACCTTGCGCTGACGGGCCAGATTGGCGCGCGGCTCAAGGATGCGGAAACGGTTGGGTTTGAGCTTTTCGCCGGGGCGGATCTGCTGAAAGACCATTTTGGTTCGTGGCCAGGCACTGAGCACCGGCAGGTAGGTTTTCTTGCCGCGACGCTGGGCAGCGCGCAGCAACAGGCGCGGGTCGATTTCACCGTCGGTCGGCAGGTACAGGGAAATGTGTTTCGCCCGGCGAAAGTGCGGGTCTTGTGCCAGTTGCCTGTACAGACCTTCGGCGGCCTGGCGCTGCTCGCTTCGCGTCAACGAGCGACGGGCCTTGCGCAGCAGGCGGCGCAGTTGGGGGCGGGGCAGCAACGCGGGTTCGGTCATGGTTCGGCTTCGGCAGGGTGGGGACGAAAACGTACGCATAAAAAATCCGATGCCGGCATGCACCGGCATCGGATTCGAATCAGGCTCCCCGGATGAGCCGCTGTCGACTTAGCCCTTGAACCCGAGAGTTCAAGGTGGAGGATGCAGTAGGCTTTAAGGCTTTCCGTCTGGCGGACATGCACACCAGCCCAACGTGCAACCCCCAGGGTAGTGCAAATCGGCTCAGGGACATCGTCAACTGGCAAGCACCCCAGGGAGTGCGGCGAGTATAACTCAAGCGGCCTGGCGAATCAGCCCTTGGTGACGTCCGGATCGGTCGCCAGCACCAGATCGACACGATCGAGCAAGTCACGCACCTGTTCACGGGTCGAACCGCTGGCCTGGATGTCCGGACGCTCTTCTTTGTGCAAGAGGTCGTGGGTGATGTTCAGCGCGGCCATCACGGCGATGCGGTCGGCGCCGATGACTTTGCCGCTGCTGCGGATCTCGCGCATCTTGCCGTCCAGGTAGCGGGCGGCGCTGATCAGATTGCTGCGCTCTTCCTGGGGGCAGATGATCGAATACTCTTTGTCGAGGATCTGCACGGTAACGCTATTGCTTGAACTCATGAGTCTTGCTCCAGGGCCTTGAGGCGCGAAATCATCGATTCGACCTTACGCCGGGCGATTTCGTTTTTTTCAATGAGGTGCGCGCGTTCCTCGCGCCAGGTCTTTTCCTGAGCAAGTAAGAGTGCATTTTGACTCTTTAGTTGCTCGACTCGGGTAATCAGCAGTTCGAGTCTGGCCATCAGCGCTTGCAGGTCGGTGTCTTCCATTGTGTCCACTGGTTCGGTCTGATGGGTTTGGCTGGCGGACAGCCTTTAATGGTCTTGGCGAGTCTGTCGATGTAGGATACAAGGCCTTCATTCTAGACATAGCGCCGTCTGGCGCCTAGCTGCCCATGCCCATTCAGAATTCCCCGTACCAAGGCTTTGCCACGCTGCTGAAATCCAGCGGTCATTCCGTTTCGCCTGCCGAACTGCACGGCCTGTTGCTGGGGCGCAGTTGCGCTGGCGCCGGCTTCAATGCCGAAGAGTGGCTGATCGATGCCGCCGAGCTGCTCGAAAGCGAGCCGCAGGACAACGTCCGCAACGCGCTGATCGGTCTGCAGGAGATGGTCAAGAGCGAACTCACCGGCGACGACGTCACCGTGGTTCTGCTGTTGCCGAACGATGACACGCCTCTGGCCGAGCGTGCCGCCGCGCTGGGCGAATGGTGCCAGGGCTTCCTCACCGGGTTCGGCCTGAACTGCCGCGACAGCAGCATGCTGAGCACCGAGGCCACCGAAGTGTTGCAGGATCTTGCAGCGATCTCCCAGGTGCAAGACGCACTCGAAGAATCCGAAGACGGCGAAAGCGACTATATGGAAGTCATGGAGTACCTGCGTGTCGCTCCGCTGCTGCTGTTCTCCGAAACCAAAAAGGCCGACGTGCCGCCAGCGGCCAAGCCGTCGCTGCACTGATCGCGTGCCAGGGAAAGCCATCTGCCCATGATCCATATCCCGAAAGCGGAATACGCCCGGCGCCGCAAGGCGCTGATGGCGCAGATGGAACCCAACAGCATCGCGATCCTGCCGGCCGCCGCGGTCGCCATCCGCAACCGCGACGTCGAGCACGTCTATCGCCAGGACAGCGACTTCCAGTACCTCAGCGGTTTCCCCGAGCCACAGGCGGTCATCGTCCTGATGCCCGGTCGCGAACACGGCGAGTACGTGCTGTTCTGCCGTGAACGCAACGCCGAACGCGAACTCTGGGACGGCCTGCGCGCCGGCCAAGAAGGCGCGATCCGCGATTTCGGCGCCGACGACGCTTTCCCCATCACCGACATCGACGACATCCTGCCGGGCCTGATCGAAGGCCGCGACCGGGTGTATTCGGCGATGGGCAGCAACCCCGAATTCGACCGTCACCTGATGGACTGGATCAACGTGATCCGCTCCAAGGCGCACCTCGGCGCCCAGCCGCCGAACGAATTCGTTGCCCTGGATCACCTGCTGCACGACATGCGCCTGTATAAATCGGCGGCAGAAGTGAAGGTGATGCGCGAAGCGGCGCGGATTTCCGCCCAGGCTCACATCCGGGCGATGCAGGCCAGTCGTGCCGGGCTGTACGAGTACAGCCTCGAAGCCGAACTGGATTACGAGTTCCGCAAGGGCGGGGCGAAGATGCCGGCTTATGGTTCGATCGTCGCTGCCGGGCGCAACAGCTGCATCCTGCATTACCAGCAGAATGACGCGTTGCTCAAGGACGGCGATCTGGTGCTGATCGACGCCGGTTGCGAGATCGACTGCTACGCCAGCGACATCACCCGCACCTGGCCGGTCAACGGCAAGTTTTCCGCCGAGCAGAAAGCGATCTACGAATTGGTGCTGGCCTCGCAGGAAGCGGCGTTCGCCGAAATCGCTCCGAACAAGCACTGGAACCAAGCGCACGAAGCCACGGTTCGGGTCATCACCACCGGGCTGGTGAAGCTGGGGCTGTTGCAGGGCGAGGTGGACGAGTTGATCGCCTCCGAAGCCTACAAGGCGTTTTACATGCACCGCGCCGGCCACTGGCTCGGGATGGATGTGCATGACGTCGGCGAATACAAGGTCGGCGGCGAATGGCGGGTGCTGGAAGTCGGCATGGCGCTGACCGTGGAGCCGGGCATCTACATCGCCCCGGACAATCAGAACGTAGCGAAGAAATGGCGCGGCATTGGCGTGCGCATCGAGGATGACGTGGTAGTGACCAAGAGCGGTTGTGAAATCCTGACCGGCGGCGTGCCGAAAACCGTCGCCGAGATCGAAGCCCTGATGGCGCAAGCACGGACCTGCGCGGCATGAGTCGGGTCAATCTGGCAATCATCGGTGGTGGTCTGGTCGGCGCCAGTCTGGCGTTGGCCTTGCAGGCCGGGGCCAAGGCCCGTGGCTGGAAGATCGTGCTGATCGAACCGTTCGCCCCCGGTGACACCTGGCAGCCAAGCTATGACGCGCGCTCCTCGGCGCTGTCCTTCGGTTCGCGGCAGATTTATCAGCGGCTGGGCGTGTGGCAGGAAATCTCCCGCCGCGCCGAGCCGATCAAGCAGATTCATGTGTCCGACCGTGGTCGTTTCTCCACTGCTCGTCTGTCGGCGATGGAAGAGGGCGTCCCGGCGCTCGGCTATGTGGTGGAAAACGCCTGGCTCGGCCAGTGCCTGTGGCAGCACCTCGACAAAGACGTGATCAGTTGGCGCTGCCCGGCGGAAGTTTCCCGCATGGAGCCGCTGCCCGACGGCTATCGGCTGACCCTCAACGATGAAACCACGGTCGAATGCGATCTGGCGGTGCTCGCCGATGGCGGCCGTTCCGGTCTGCGCGAGCAACTGGGCATCAACGTGCGCAAGCGCCCGTACAACCAGAGCGCGCTGATCGCCAACATCACCCCGAGCGAAGCGCACAACGGCATGGCCTTCGAGCGCTTCACCGACGAAGGCCCGATGGCCCTGTTGCCGCTGCCGGAAAACCGCTGCGCGCTGGTCTGGACCCGTCTGGGCATGGACGCGCAACGGCTGGCTGACTTGAGCGAACGGGATTTCCTCAGTGAGCTGCAAGGCGTATTCGGTTACCGCCTCGGCACCCTGAAACAGGTCGGCGCGCGACATTTGTATCCGCTCGCGCTGGTGGAGGCCGAAGAGCAGGTGCGCTCGCATCTGGCCGTCCTCGGGAACGCCGCCCACAGCCTGCACCCAATTGCCGGGCAGGGTTTCAACCTGTCCCTGCGCGATGCCGATGCCTTGGCCGCCGCGCTGCTGGCCAGCGACAAACCGCTGGGGGATTTCGCCACGTTGCAGGCCTATCGCGAGCGTCAGCGTCTCGATCAGGACCTCACCGTCGGCTTCTCCGATCAGGTCACGCGCCTGTTCGGCAGTACTCAGCCGCTGGTGTCGCTGGGGCGCAACATCGGCCTGCTCGGCCTTGATCTGCTGCCGCCGGCCAAACGCTGGTTCGCCCGTCAGGCCATGGGGCTGGGGACGCGGCCGGATGCGTGAGTGGCTGATCAGACGGTTTGGCAAGGCGCGGCTGATGCGCTGGATCATGACGCTCTACCCGCCGTACTTTGGCGCCGGTGTCCGGGTGCAGCACATCAGCGATGACTTTCGTGACATCCGGGTCTCGATGGGCCTGGGCTGGTACAACCGCAATTACGTCGGCACCCAGTTCGGCGGCAGTCTGTATTCGATGGTCGACCCGTTCTTCATGTTGATGCTCATGGAAAACCTCGGCTCGCGGTACATCGTCTGGGACAAGGCCGCCGACATTGATTTCATATCGCCGGGCAAAGGCCCGGTGTTCGCCCGGTTCAACATCGACGACACCCTGCTCGACGAGATCCGTCGGCAGACCGCCAGTGGCGAGAAATACCTGCCGCAGTTGCAGGTCGACATTCATGACGGCGCCGGCAACCTGGTGGCGCGGGTCGGTAAAACCCTTTACGTGCGGCTCAAGCCGCCAGCGAGACAGGCTTAAAGCATGGAAATGCGCGCGGATGTGCTGATTGTCGGAGCCGGAATGGTCGGCAGTGCCCTGGCGCTGGCGTTGCAGGGCAGCGGGCTGGAAGTGCTGCTGCTCGACGGCAGCCCGTTGAGCGTCAAACCCTTCGACGGCGATGCGCCGTTCGAGCCGCGGGTGAGCGCGCTGTCGGCGGCCAGCCAGCGGATCCTCGATCGCCTCGGCGTGTGGGACGGCATCGTCAGCCGACGCAGCAGCCCTTACACCGACATGCACGTCTGGGACGGCAGCGGCACCGGCCAGATTCACTTCTCGGCCAGCAGCGTGCACGCCGAGGTGCTCGGCCACATTGTCGAAAACCGCGTGGTCCAGGATGCCTTGCTCGACCGTTTGCACGATTGCGACCTGGGTCTGCTGGCCAACGCGCGGCTGGAGCAGATGCGCCGGTCCGGTGACGACTGGCTGCTGACCCTGGCCGACGGCCGCACTTTGCGCGCGCCGCTGGTGATCGCGGCAGATGGCGCCAACTCCGCCGTGCGCCGTCTGACCGGCGTCGCCACTCGCGAATGGGATTACTTGCACCACGCCATCGTCACCAGCGTGCGCAGCAGCAAGCCGCACCGCATGACCGCGTGGCAGCGTTTCACCGATCACGGGCCGCTGGCGTTTCTGCCGCTGGAGCGTAGCGGGCAGCAGGACTGGTGCTCGATCGTCTGGTCGACCACGCCGAGCGAAGCCGAACGGCTGATGGCGCTGGATGAGGCGGATTTCTGCCGCGAGCTGGAGCGCGCGTTCGAAGGTTGCCTCGGCGAGGTCATCAGCGCCGACCCGCGCCTGTGTGTGCCGTTGCGTCAACGCCACGCCAAACGCTACGTGGCCGAAGGCCTGGCGCTGATCGGCGATGCCGCGCACACCATTCACCCGTTGGCGGGGCAGGGCGTGAATCTCGGCTTCCTTGACGCCGCGGTGCTGGCCGAAGTCTTGTTGCAGGCCAACGAACGCGGCGAACGCCTGGCGGACGTGAAAGTGCTGAGCCGCTACGAACGCCGGCGCATGCCGCACAACCTGGCGCTGATGGCGGCAATGGAAGGCTTCGAGCGGTTGTTCCAGGCTGATCCGCTGCCGCTGCGCTGGCTGCGCAACACCGGTCTGAAAATCGTTGAGCAGATGCCTGAGGCCAAGGCGCTGTTCGTGCGTGAAGCATTGGGGCTGACCGGCGACTTGCCGGCCTTGGCCAAGGCCTGACAAATATTGTGCAACATCTGGTAACTCCTTGGGAAAGTGTTCGATTGAGCTGGTAAATGTGAGTCCTTATCATTTGGGCCACTTTTCCCGACCGAGAGACCGCTCCCATGTTGGCATCCAAGCGTGTTCTGACCGCACTGGCCCTGACCCTGATCGGCAGCACTGCCGCCCAGGCCGCCGACGAGGTGGTGGTCTACTCCTCGCGTATCGATGAGCTGATCAAGCCGGTTTTCGATGCCTACACCGCCAAGACCGGGGTGAAGATCAAGTTCATCACCGACAAGGAAGCGCCGCTGATGCAGCGGATCAAGGCCGAAGGCGAGAACGCCACCGCCGACCTGCTGTTGACCGTCGATGCCGGCAACCTCTGGCAGGCCGAGCAGATGGGCATTCTCCAGCCGTTCACCTCGAAAACCATCGACACCAACATTCCCCTGCAATATCGCTCGTCCAGCCACGCCTGGACCGGCCTGAGCCTGCGCGCGCGGACCATCGCCTACTCCACCGAACGGGTGAAACCGGGCGAACTGACCACCTACGAAGCATTGGCCGACAAGAACTGGGAAGGTCGCCTGTGCCTGCGCACGGCGAAGAAGGTCTACAACCAGTCGCTGACCGCCACCATGATCGAAGTCCACGGCGCCGAGAAGACCGAGCAGATCCTCAAGGGCTGGGTCAACAACCTGTCCACCGACGTGTTCTCCGATGACGTCGCGGTGCTGGAAGCGATCAACGCCGGCCAGTGCGACGTCGGCATCGTCAACACCTACTACTACGGTCGCCTGCACAAGCAGAAGCCGGAACTGCCGGTGAAACTGTTCTGGCCGAATCAGGCGGATCGTGGCGTGCACGTCAACCTGTCGGGAATCGGCCTGACCAAACATGCGCCGCACCCGGAGGCGGCCAAGGCGCTGGTCGAGTGGATGACCACGCCTGAGGCGCAGAAGATCTTTGCCGATGTGAACCAGGAGTTCCCGGCGAATCCGGCGGTGAAGCCTTCGGAGGAAGTGGCGGCGTGGGGGCAGTTCGTGGCTGATACGCTGCCGGTTGAAGTGGCGGGCAAGCGTCAGGCCGAGGCGATCCGGATGATGGATCGGGCGGGTTGGAACTGAGTCATTCCTGACAGCACTGTTTGATCGTTCCCACGTCGAACCGTCTGCGCGGGAATGCAGCCCTCGGCGCTCTGCGTCGCATCATCGACAGCGTGACGCGGAGCGTCACAGAATGTGTGCCCACGCAGAGCGTGGGCACAATCATTTGAACGAGACTGTTTCCTTGGCCCACCCCGCCCAACGCCGCTGGTACCCCATCGTCTTCGCCATCGCCGCGTTGGTGCTGCTCCCCCTCAGCGTGCTCCTGCTCTCATGGCAAACCATCGATCACCAGATCTGGTCGCACCTGTGGGAAACGCAGATGCCGCGTCTGCTGGGCAACACCCTGACACTGGTCTTCGGCGTCGGCATCGGCGTGACACTGATCGGCGTAAGCCTCGCCTGGCTCACCAGCCTCTGCGAATTCCCCGGCCGCCGCTGGCTCGACTGGGCGCTGATGCTGCCGTTCGCAATCCCGGCCTACGTGCTGGCGTTCGTCTTCGTCGGACTGCTGGACTTCGCAGGCCCCGTGCAAACCCTGCTGCGCGAAGGGTTCGGCAGCGGCCTGCGCCTGCCGCGAGTGCGCTCCACCGGTGGCGTGATTCTGGTGCTGGTGCTGGTGTTTTATCCCTACGTTTATCTATTGGCGCGTACTGCGTTCCTGGCTCAGGGCAAGGGCCTGATGGAAGCGGCGCGAGTGCTCGGTCAGTCACCGTGGCAAGCGTTCTGGCGTGTCGCATTGCCGATGGCGCGGCCGGCCATCGGTGCTGGTGTGGCGCTGGCGCTGATGGAAACGCTGGCGGATTTCGGTGCGGTGTCGGTGTTCAACTTCGACACCTTCACCACTGCCATCTACAAGACCTGGTACGGCTTTTTCAGTCTGCCCAGCGCTGCGCAACTGGCCAGCCTGTTGCTGCTGGTGGTGATGCTGGTGTTGTACGGCGAACGTCGCGCGCGCGGCGCCAATCGGGCGAGTAACGAGCGGCCACGGGTCAAGGCGCTGTATCACCTGCGCGGGCCCAAGGCCTGGGCGGCGACCGGCTGGTGCGGTCTGGTGTTCGCCTGCGCGTTTGTCATTCCGGTGCTGCAACTGGTGGTGTGGTTCTGGCAGCGCGGGCGCTTCGACCTGGATGAGCGCTACGCCGGGCTGATTCTCCATACGTTGTATCTGGGCGGCATGGCGGCGCTGATCACGGTCAGCGTGGCGATGTTGCTGGCCTTCGCCCGGCGTCTGGCGCCGACCCGGACGATCAACTCCGCAGTCGGTCTGGCCAATCTCGGTTATGCCTTGCCGGGCTCGGTGCTGGCAGTGTCGATCATGCTGGCATTCAGTTATCTGGACCGAGAGCTGGTGATTCCGCTGTCCGGCTGGCTCGGCGGGGCGGGCAAACCGTTGCTGCTGGGCAGTCTGGCGGCGCTGCTGCTGGCGTATCTGGTGCGTTTCGTGGCGGTGGCCTATGGGCCGCTGGAAAGCAGTCTGGCGCGTATACGGCCCTCTTTGCCTGAAGCGGCACGTAGCCTGGGTGTCAGTGGGCCGCGACTGTTTTTCAAAGTGTATCTGCCGTTGCTGCTGCCCGGCACGCTCAGCGCCGCCTTGCTGGTGTTCGTCGATGTGCTTAAGGAAATGCCCGCGACCTTGCTGATGCGCCCGTTTGGCTGGGACACACTGGCGGTGCGGATCTTCGAAATGACCAGCGAAGGCGAATGGGCGAGGGCGTCGTTGCCGGCGCTGACCCTGGTATTGGTCGGTCTGTTGCCGGTCATCGGTTTGATCCGACGCTCAGCGCACAGAAACACTTAGTCGTCAGTCCTGAATCATGCGGCTACAATGCGCGGCATTCGGTGCGGTCCGTCTGACAGACCCTGTCGCTGAAATCGGCTGAAGGCCCTTTTTTACAGGGTTTTCCGAACCGTGCAGCAGCGCTCCGCACCTTCGCCACGCCCGGAAGGAGAAACCCATGGGACAGCGTACGCCTCTGTATGACCTGCATCTCGCCCTCGGCGCGAAGATGGTCGATTTTGGCGGTTGGGACATGCCCCTGCATTACGGCTCGCAGGTCGAGGAGCACCATCAGGTGCGTCGCGATTGCGGGGTGTTCGATGTTTCCCACATGACCGTGATCGATGTCACCGGCCCCCAGGCCAAGGCCTGGCTCCAGCATTTGCTGGCCAATGACGTCGAACGCCTGCACAGCCCCGGCCGTGCGTTGTACAGCACCATGCTCAACGAGCGCGGCGGCATCGTCGACGACATGATCGTCTACCGCCTCGAAGACGGTTATCGTCTGGTGGTCAATGCCTCCACCCGCGATCAGGACCTGGCCTGGATGCAGGCACAGTTGGGCAGCTTCGATGTTCAGATGACCGAACGCTCCGAACTGGCGATGCTCGCCATTCAAGGTCCCCATGCCCGGCACAGGATTGCCGAGCTTGTGACCCAGTCCCGCGCCAATCTGATCCAGATGCTCAAGCCTTTTGAAGGCCATGTCGACGGCGACTGGTTCATTGCGCGCACCGGCTACACCGGTGAGGACGGTCTGGAAATTGCCCTGCCGGCCGATCAGGCTCCCGGATTTTTCAACGATCTGGTGGGCGCCGGCATTTCCCCCATTGGTCTCGGCGCTCGCGACACGCTGCGGGTCGAAGCCGGCATGAACCTGTACGGCCAGGACATCCATCAGGACATTTCGCCACTGGCCTCGAACATGGCCTGGAGCATCGCCTGGGAACCGGCCACGCGCCGCTTCATCGGTCGCGATGCGCTGGAGGCGGAGAAAGCCGTTGGTGTGCAGCACAAACTGGTCGGTTTGGTGCTTGAGGAGCGCGGGGTTTTGCGGGCTCATCAGGTGGTTCGTATCGCTGATGTTGGCGAAGGGGAGATCACCAGTGGTAGTTTCTCTCCTACGCTTAGCAAGTCGATTGCCCTGGCGCGTGTACCGATGGCGACTGCCGACCGCGCCGAAGTGGAAATCCGTGGCAAGTGGTATCCGGTACGAGTGGTCAAACCGACCTTTGTCCGTCACGGCAAAACCCTGATCTAAACCTTTTCCGGCGGGCACGACCGCTGACAATTTCTTGAGGACACCGAGCATGAGCAACATTCCAGCTGAACTGCGTTTTGCCGAAAGTCATGAATGGGCGCGCCTTGAAGCCGACGGCACCGTCACTGTGGGCATCAGCGATCACGCCCAGGAAGCGTTGGGTGATGTGGTGTTCGTCGAGCTGGCAGAAGTGGGCAAGGTGTTCGCCGCCGGTGATACCGCCGGTGTCGTCGAGTCGGTCAAGGCCGCTTCCGACATCTACTCCCCGGTCGGTGGCGAAGTGATTGCCGTCAACGAAGACCTGGCCGGTTCGCCGGAAGAACTGAACAACGATCCGTACGCCGCGTGGATCTTCAAGCTCAAGCCAAGCGACAAGGCCGAGCTGGACAAGCTGCTCGACGCGGCCGCCTACAAGGCTGCCATCGGCGAGTAAGCTGCAGGCGAGACTCCAAAGCCCCGACCCGTCGGGGCTTTTTTCTGCCCGGGACTTTTGCCGTCGGGGTGGCTGCTATGCTGGTTTGACCGTGTTGCATTGACGCTGAGCCGCCAGCCAAGAGAGAGCCCGTCATGTCCCAGTTGCCATCCTTGAGCCAGTTACGCGATCCCCATGCCTTTCTGCGCCGCCACCTCGGCCCCGATGCCGCCGAGCAACAGGCGATGCTCGACAGCCTCGGCCTCGGCAGCCGGGTCGAACTGATCGAACAGACCGTGCCGCCGGGCATTCGCCTCAACCGCGAGCTGGACCTGCCGCCGGCGCTGGACGAGCAGGCAGCGCTGGCCAAACTGCGTGGTTATGCCGAACAGAATCAGGTCTGGACCAGCCTGATCGGCATGGGCTACCACGGCACCCTGACCCCGACCGTCATCCTGCGCAACGTGCTGGAAAATCCCGGTTGGTACACGGCTTACACGCCTTACCAACCGGAAATCGCTCAGGGCCGGCTCGAAGCGTTGCTCAACTTTCAGCAACTGACCATCGACCTCACCGGCCTTGAACTGGCCAACGCTTCGCTGCTCGATGAAGCCACCGCCGCCGCGGAAGCCATGGCCCTGGCCAAGCGCGTGGCGAAGTCGAAGAGCAATCTGTTCTTCGTCGACGAAAACTGTCATCCCCAGACCATTTCCGTGGTGCAGACCCGCGCCGAAGGCTTCGGCTTCGAGCTGATCGTCGACGCTGTGGATAACTTGAAGCAGCACCAGGTGTTCGGCGCATTGCTGCAATACCCCGACACCCACGGCGAGATCCGCGACCTGCGACCCTTGATCGATCACCTGCACGCGCAGCAGGCGCTGGCCTGCGTCGCGACTGACCTGTTGAGTCTGTTGCTGCTGACCCCGCCGGGCGAACTGGGTGCCGACGTGGTGTTCGGTTCATCCCAGCGCTTTGGTGTGCCGATGGGTTACGGCGGCCCGCACGCGGCGTTTTTCGCCAGTCGCGAGGAATACAAACGAGCGATTCCCGGGCGGATCATCGGCGTATCGAAAGATGCCCGTGGCAACGTCGCGCTGCGCATGGCCCTGCAAACCCGCGAGCAGCATATTCGTCGGGAGAAGGCCAATTCGAACATCTGCACTGCCCAGGTCCTGTTGGCCAACATCGCCAGTTTCTATGCGGTCTATCACGGCCCGGAAGGGCTGAAACGAATCGCCCAGCGCGTGCACCGGCTGACCTGCATTCTCGCCGCCGGGCTCGACCGCCATGGCATCCAGCGCCTCAACCAACACTTCTTCGACACCCTCACGCTGGACGTGGGCGGGGCGCAAACCGCGATCATCGAAAGCGCCCGGGCCGCGCAGATCAACCTGCGCATCCTCGGTCGTGGCCGACTGGGTCTGAGCCTTGACGAGACCTGTGATGAAAGCACCGTGGCCAGACTGTTCGATGTGCTGCTGGGCGCCGATCACGGGTTGAACGTCGCTGATCTCGACGCTGAAACGCTGGCCTCCGGCATTCCCGACACGCTGCAACGCAGCACGCCGTACCTGCGCCACCCGGTGTTCAACGCCCATCACAGCGAAACCGAGATGTTGCGCTACCTCAAGCAACTGGAGAACAAGGATCTGGCGCTTAACCAGTCGATGATTCCGCTGGGCTCCTGCACCATGAAACTCAACGCCACCAGCGAGATGATCCCGATCACCTGGCCGCAATTCGCCAACCTGCACCCGTTCGTGCCCCGGGAGCAGGCGGTCGGTTACACGCTGATGATCGAAGAGCTGGAGCGCTGGCTGTGTGCGATCACCGGGTTCGATGCAATCTGCATGCAGCCCAACTCCGGCGCCCAGGGCGAGTACGCCGGGTTGCTGGCGATCCGCAAATACCACGAGAGCCGCCAGCAGGGCGCGCGGGATATCTGCCTGATTCCTTCTTCGGCCCACGGCACCAACCCGGCCTCGGCGCAGATGGCCGGGATGCGCGTGGTGATCGTCGAGTGCGATGAGGCGGGCAACGTTGATCTGGAGGATTTGAAAGCCAAGGCGTCCGAGGCCGGGGCCAAGTTGTCGTGCCTGATGGCGACCTACCCGTCGACCCACGGCGTGTACGAGGAAGGCATCAGCGAAATCTGCGAAGTTATCCACCAGCACGGCGGCCAGGTATACATGGACGGCGCTAACCTCAATGCCCAGGTCGGGTTGGCGCGGCCGGCGGACATTGGCGCCGACGTGTCACACATGAACCTGCACAAGACCTTCTGCATACCCCACGGCGGAGGCGGGCCGGGCATGGGGCCGATTGGTGTGCGTGCGCATCTGGCGCCATTCGTTGCCAACCATCCGGTGATTCCGATTGACGGACCGCATCCGCAGAACGGTGCGGTCAGCGCCGCACCGTGGGGCAGTGCGAGCATTCTGCCGATCAGCTGGATGTACATCGCGATGATGGGGCCACAACTGGCGGATGCCAGCGAGGTGGCGATCCTCGCGGCCAATTATCTGGCGCAGCATCTGTCCGGTGCTTTCCCCGTTCTGTACACCGGCCGCAACGAGCGGGTCGCCCACGAATGCATTCTGGATCTGCGGCCGCTGAAAGCGCAGACCGGCATCAGCGAAGAAGACGTCGCCAAACGCCTGATGGATTACGGCTTTCATGCACCGACCATGTCGTTCCCGGTGCCGGGCACCTTGATGGTCGAGCCGACCGAAAGCGAGTCCAAGGCCGAACTGGATCGCTTCATCGGCGCGATGTTGAGCATCCGTGCAGAAATCACCGAGGTGCAAAACGGCAACTGGCCGGCCGAGGACAACCCGCTCAAACGGGCGCCGCATACCCTGGCCGATATCACCGGCGTGTGGGAGCGGCCGTACAGCATCGAGCAGGGCATCACGCCGGATGCACACACCAAGGCGCACAAATATTGGCCGGCGGTGAACCGGGTCGATAACGTCTACGGCGACCGCAACCTGTTCTGCGCTTGCGTGCCGGTGGACGATTACCGCTGAACAGCGGGCAAAAAAACGCCGCTCGTGTGAGCGGCATTTTTGTTTGTCCGGAAGGTTATTCCGACGCCACGGCGTTCTTCGCCAGAATCGCGTTCGCCAGTTCCATGTCCGTTGCCTGCAGGCCCGGGTTGTCGGCGCGGACTTTCTGCATCGCCGCTTCCAGGTACGGGCCACGGATACCGCCGTCGCTGGCGACGAAGCTGCCAGCATCGTCCTGGGCGGCAACGATCAGTTTGTGATCCTTGAAGGTCAGGTAGGTCGAGCCGGTGGTGGCACCGGACGAAATGACGTTACGCCAAAAGCTGTCGGCCATCGCTGAACCAACAGGGAGGGACAGCAAGGCGAGGGTGGCGACAGCAAGTTTGAGACGCATGTTGGGTGACTCCACTGGTGTTGAATAACCGGTTGGATCGCCGTTTCCCCGATCCGGTTCCGTGAGCGGCTATTTCTGCTCGCTCTGTGGTGTCACCCGCAATACTTCTTCAAGCGTTGTCAGCCCCGCCGCGACTTTCTGCGCGCCGGACAATCGCAGGCTGCGCATGCCTTCCTTGAAGGCCTGGCGACGGATCGCGGTGAGATCGGTGTCGGGGCTGATCAAGGCCTTGAGGCTGTCGCTCAGTTGCATGATTTCGTAGACCCCGGCGCGACCGTGATAACCGGTGTCGCGGCACTCCAGGCAACCGATGGCCCGTTGCGCATTGCCCGGCAGCGGCGCCTGCCACGGCCGGGTCAGGGTTTGCCAGTCTTCTTCGTCCAGCGTCAGCGGCGCCTTGCAGTGCGGACACAGTGTGCGCACCAGGCGTTGCGCCATCACGCCAAGCACGGTGGCCTTGATCAGGTAATGCGGCACGCCGAGTTCCAGCAGACGGCTGATGGCGCTCGGCGCGTCGTTGGTGTGCAGGGTCGAGAGCACCAGGTGCCCGGTCAGCGCCGCCTGGATCGCCATTTCGGCGGTTTCCAGGTCGCGGATCTCGCCGATCATGATGATGTCCGGGTCTTGCCGCATCAGCGCCCGCACGCCGGCGGCGAACGTCAGGTCGATGTTGTGCTGGACCTGCATCTGGTTGAAGGCCGGCTCGACCATCTCGATCGGGTCCTCGATGGTGCAGAGGTTGACCTCCGGCGTCGCCAGTTTTTTCAGCGTGGTGTACAGCGTAGTGGTCTTGCCGGAACCGGTCGGGCCGGTGACCAGGATGATGCCGTTGGGCTGGCGGGTCATGTCCTGCCAGCGCCGCAGGTCGTCGGCGGAAAAGCCCAGCTGATCGAAATCCTTGAGCAGCACCTCCGGGTCGAAGATCCGCATGACCATTTTTTCGCCGAACGCGGTGGGCAGGGTCGACAGCCGCAACTCGACTTCACCGCCGTCCGGAGTCTTGGTCTTGACCCGGCCGTCCTGGGGTTTGCGCTTCTCGGCGACGTTCATCCGGCCAAGGCTTTTCAGGCGACTGACGATGGCCATCGTCACCTGCGGCGGGAATTGATAGACGTTGTGCAACACACCGTCGATGCGAAAACGCACCGTACCTTGCTCGCGCCGGGGTTCGATGTGGATATCGCTGGCCCGCTGCTGAAAGGCGTACTGGAACAGCCAGTCGACGATGTTGACGATGTGCGCGTCGTTGGCATCCGGTTCCTGATCGCTGGCGCCGAGGTTGAGCAGTTGTTCGAAGTTGCCGAGGTTGCCGCCCTGCGCATCGGCATTGCTGGCGCCGCTGACCGATTTGGCGAGACGGAAGAATTCGACGCTGAAACGCTGAATGTCCGCCGGGTTGGCCACCACCCGTTTGATCGGCAGTTTCAGCACGTGAGTCAGATCGGCCTCCCAACCGCTGACGTAGGGCTGTGCGCTGGCCACGGTGACCGCGTCGCGGTCGACCGACACCGCGAGGATCTTGTGGCGCTGGGCAAAGGCATAGGACATCAGCGGCGTGATGGCGGCGACGTTGATCTTCAGCGGATCGATCCGCAGGTACGGCTGGCCGGCCTGTTGCGCGAGCCACAGGGTCAGGCTTTCCAGGTCGAGGTGTTTGCCCGGACGGCTGAGGTCGTCCAGTTGCTGGCTGGCGATGAATTCCAGCGGGTGCTTCTGGCCGTGGGCGGCATGCCGGCGCCGGGCATTCAACGCCTGCTCGGCCGAGTCCTGGCAGATGAAACCCTGGGCGACCAGTTCACGCAGTACCTCATTGAGATCCAGCCAGCGGTCCTGAGTGGCGAGTTGAACGGACATGCGGGCTCCTTTTGAACGACAGTGCGCAAAGGATAGTCGTGGCCCCGCCGACCGTTGGGCCACTACCCGACGAAGACGTTTCGGTTCTTGTCAGCCGGCCGCCTGTGCCGGCGCATTCCACGCCGCTTCGGGGTTTTGCAGGTCCACCGAGCAGACGCTGATCAGGTTACGAAGTTTTTCCGCGATCACCTGGGCGCGGTGCCAGCTCAGGCCACCCATGACGATGTCGATCGACAGCAAGTCGTCCAGCCGCTGGACATTGACCTGTTCCGGGGTGAGGCACTGCAAGGCGAACAGGTTCAGCACCCGCACCAGCAAATCCGGCTCGGCCTCGGCCAGGATCTGGTATTGCGCAAGGCAATGGGCGTTGCTGGCGTTCCACACATCGGCACGGGGCGCGGGGGTGTTCACGGCTTCGAGGTGTGGCATGGCAGGTCTCCGGAATCAGTGGAGGAATTTTTACATTCGATGCCGGGCATTTCTTGTCTAAGATGAGCTGATCAGGCGATTGGTAAGGTTGATCAATTCGCCATTAGCTTATTTTGGGGATTATTTATGCACAGCGAGCTGGACAGCTACGACCGGCGCATTCTCGCCCTGCTGCAAGAGGACGCTTCCTTGTCCAGCGCACAGATCGCCGAACAGGTGGGTCTGTCGCAATCGCCGTGCTGGCGGCGGATTCAGCGGATGAAGGAGGAGGGGATCATTCGCGGCCAGGTGACCCTGCTCGATCGCAAGAAAATCGGCCTGAACACGCAGATCTTCGCCGAGATCAAACTCAACGCCCACGGCCGTTCGAACTTCACTGAGTTCACCGAGGCGATTCGCGGCTTTCCCGAAGTGCTGGAGTGTTACGTGCTGATGGGGGCGGTGGATTTTCTGTTGCGGATCGTCGCGGCAGACATCGAGGCGTATGAGCGGTTCTTCTTCGAGAAGCTGTCGCTGGTGCCGGGGATTCAGGAAGTGAACTCGATTGTGGCGTTGTCTGAGATCAAGTCCACGACCAGTTTGCCGGTACTGCGTTGATGATCGTTCCCACGGGTGGGAACGATCATCATCCGGGGGTTACATACGCAACAGCATTTTCCAGGCGCGGTTCTGATACACCGCAATCGCCTGATGCTTGCGTGCATCGAGCAGTTCGTCGGTGATGGTCGGCTCGTTGGCCAGTTGCGCGAGTTTGTTCAGCTCGCCGTACAGGCGATCCATTTCCGGGATCTCCAGCACGTTGCGCGCGTGGTGCAGCCAGACCTGGATGCGTTCGATGCGCGGCAATTGCTCGGCCAGATCTTCCGGCTGCTGCTGATAACGCTGCAGTTGCAGCGAAGTGGCTTCTTCGCCCAGCAGGCGCGGCAGCCAGCTTTGCAACTGCGCGGCACCCTGGCGATTGCCACGGGTGTTGCGGTCAGCCGTCCAGGTGCGGGCCAGCAACCAGCGCGAAGCGTTCAGCGAGAACAGGCCCCAGCGCGGGTCTTCCAGTTCTTCGAGGAACTGCTCAGGCGCGGCCTTGCGCACGTCTTCGTCTTCGATGCCGACCTGTACCAGCGGGCGCCAGTCTTCCAGCAAGGCGTCCAGCGCAACGCGCAAGTCGTGGGTCGACGGACGCGGTGCGGCCTGGCCGAGGCTGCTGAGCAGGGCGCGCATTTCCGCGAGGTTCTCGACCCAGTCCTGCAACAGGCGCCAGTGGCCGTTGAAGCGATACTGTTCGGCCAGACGCTGGCTGCTGCCGAGCAAGTGCCAGGCCAGGGCGGCGAAGGCGTCGTCCAGCGGGGTTTCGGCGGTAATGGCCGGCGCCGGCAGGCTCAGCGAGTAGCTATTGGCGTCGTACAGGCGATAGCCGCGCTCGGCCTTGCTGATGTCGCACGGCATCAGGGCCAGGGTTTCGGCCAGTTCGGCGGCCAGTTCCAGCAGCGCGGCAGGCTCGCCTTCGCGCAGCTCCAGTTCCAGCTCACAGATTTCTTCTTTCTGTTTGCCGACTACCACGTGGCCCAGGTCCAGCGCGGCTTCGATGACCACTTTGGTCTTGCCACGGCCCCAGGCGATTTCGGCGCGCTCGCGGACGAAATCGGTGGTGAAGATCGGCTTCAGGGTTTTCTTGTCCAGCTCGGCGAGGGACTCGGGCCAGCATTCACCGTCGAGTTTTTTCACGTCGAGCTTGGCTTTGGGCAGGTTCCAGTCGTACTCGTTACGCTCGGACAGGCCGGCGACGCTCTGGCCACGGGTCTTGAGGGTCTGAATGACTTCTTCGCCGTCCTTGCGCAGACGCAGGGCAACCTTGGCCCGGGCCAGGTCACGCTCAGGCGTGTCGAAATACTGATTCATCAACTCACGGCGTTCCCAGCCACTTTTGTTGCGTTTTTTCAGGAGAGGGTGCTCGCGCAGGGCGGCGAGGGTTTCGCGGCTGACGCGGAGTTTGATTTCGGTTTCTTTCTGCATGGCCGGAAAATCCAGGATCGGGAGCGCAGCCGGGGGAATGTGTGGCTGCCAAGGCCGTGCAGTGTACAGGACTGAACCTTCCTACGCTTTGCGGCGGTTTATTCTCGGCGCCGGATGGTTCTATGATGAACCTCAATCCGGGAGTTGGAGTCAGCGATGCCTTTGCCGTCCATGCAAGACCAGTTCGCTGCACTGATCGCCACGCCGTCGGTCAGTTGCACCCAGCCGGGCCTCGACCAGTCCAACCGGGCGGTGATCGATCTGCTCGCGGGTTGGCTTGGCGACCTGGGTTTCAGTTGCAACATCCAGCAGGTCAACCCCGGCAAATTCAATCTGCTCGCCAGTTTCGGCAGCGGCCCCGGCGGGCTGGTGCTGGCCGGACACAGCGACACGGTGCCGTACGACGATGCGCTGTGGAAAACCGACCCGCTGAAACTCACCGAAGTCGACGGCCGCTGGGTCGGCCTCGGCAGTTGCGACATGAAGGGCTTCTTCGCCCTGATCATCGAAGCCGTGCAACCGCTGCTCGATCAATCCTTCAAGCAGCCGCTGCTGATCCTCGCCACCTGCGATGAAGAAAGCTCGATGTCCGGTGCCCGTGCGCTGGCCGAAGCGGGGCGACCGCTGGGCCGGGCGGCAGTGGTCGGCGAGCCGACCGGGCTCAAGCCGATCCGCATGCACAAGGGCATCATGATGGAGCGCATCGATATCCTCGGGCAGAGCGGCCATTCGTCGGATCCGCGCCTGGGGCACAGCGCCCTCGAAGCGATGCACGATGCCATCGGCGAACTGCGCGGCCTGCGCCTGTTGTGGCAGCGCGAATTCAACAACCCGCAGTTCAGCGTGCCGCAGCCGACCATGAACTTCGGCTGTATCCACGGTGGCGACAACCCCAACCGCATCTGCGGTCAGTGTTCGCTGGAGTTCGACCTGCGGCCGTTGCCGGGGATGGACCCCAAGCTCTTGCGCAGCGAGATTCTGCGCAAGCTCAACCCGGTCGCCGAGCGGCATAAAGTGAAGATCGATTACGCGCCGCTGTTTCCCGAAGTGCCGCCGTTCGAACAGGCCGAAGACGCGGAACTGGTGCGAATTGCCGAAAAACTCACCGGCCACAAGGCCGAAGCGGTAGCGTTCGGCACCGAAGCGCCTTATCTTCAGCGCCTTGGCTGCGAAACCATCGTACTCGGCCCCGGCGACATCGCCTGTGCGCACCAACCGGGCGAGTACCTCGAAATGTCACGTTTGCAGCCTACCGTGCATCTATTGCGGCAGTTGATCGAACATTACTGTCTCAAAGCTGTATAAATTGCCCACACACCCACCCGTATTCATGAGGAGAGCGCGCGTGTCGCCAAGCCTGTTCCGACGATAACCATCAGCCCGCTGTGCGTTTTCCGTTCTGCCCTTTTTCCGGCTGCTATTTATTACAGGCCCAGGTTCATGCCCGAATACGTCAATTGGCTTCGCCACGCGTCTCCTTATATCAATGCTCACCGCGATTGCACCTTCGTCGTCATGCTTCCGGGCGACGGCGTGGAGCATCCGAATTTCGGCAACATCGTCCATGACATCGTGCTGCTGCACAGCCTCGGCGTGCGGCTGGTACTGGTTCATGGTTCGCGTCCGCAAATCGAAACCCGCCTTGCCGCACGCGGCCTGACCCCGCATTACCACCACGGCATGCGCATCACCGATGCCGCGACGCTGGAGTGCGTGATCGATGCGGTCGGCCAGTTGCGCATCGCCATTGAAGCGCGGCTGTCGATGGACATGGCCTCTTCGCCGATGCAGGGCTCGCGCCTGCGGGTGGCCAGCGGCAACCTCGTGACGGCGCGGCCGATCGGCGTGCTGGAAGGTGTCGACTATCACCACACCGGCGAAGTGCGCCGGGTCGACCGCAAAGGCATCAACCGCCTGCTTGACGAGCGCTCCATCGTATTGCTGTCGCCGCTGGGGTATTCGCCGACCGGTGAAATCTTCAACCTGGCCTGCGAAGACGTGGCGACCCGCGCCGCCATCGATCTGGGCGCCGACAAGCTGCTGCTGTTCGGCGCCGACCTCGGTCTGATCGACGAAAACGGCAAACTGGTGCGCGAACTGCGTCCGCAACAAGTGCCGGCACATTTGCAGCGTCTGGGCAGCAACTATCAGGCGGAACTGCTCGATGCCGCTGCCGAAGCCTGTCGTGGCGGCGTGGCGCGCAGCCATATCGTCAGCTATGCCGAGGACGGCGCGCTGCTGACCGAACTGTTCACCCGTGACGGTGGCGGTACGCTGGTGGCCCAGGAGCAATTCGAACTGGTGCGCGAGGCGGCGATTGAAGACGTCGGCGGCTTGCTTGACCTGATCAGTCCGCTGGAAGAGCAGGGCATTCTGGTGCGCCGTTCCCGTGAAGTGCTGGAACGCGAGATCGAACAGTTCAGCGTGGTCGAACGTGAAGGGATGATCATCGCCTGCGCGGCGCTGTATCAGATTGCCGATTCGGATGCCGGCGAGCTGGCGTGTCTGGCGGTGAATCCTGAGTATCGCCATGGCGGTCGCGGCGACGAATTGCTCGAGCGCATCGAGACCCGTGCCCGGGCGCAAGGCCTGAAAACCCTGTTCGTTCTCACCACCCGCACCGCCCACTGGTTCCGCGAGCGTGGCTTCGAACCAAGCAGCGTCGAACGCCTGCCGGCGGCGCGGGCTTCTCTCTATAACTACCAGCGCAATTCGAAGATCTTCGAAAAGTCGCTGTGATGTGACGCCCCCATCGCGAGCAGGCTCGCTCCCACAAAGGTTCACTGAACCGGTGAGGGAGCGAGCTTGCTCGCGATAGCGTTTATTCGGCTACAAACTTCGCACTGACGTATGGCGAGTAGTCAGGCAAAACACTTTCGACCTTGCCCTGTTCCTTCAAGAATTTCGCCGTCTCACCAATCGCCTTCGCCGTGCCGCCGTCCAGCAGCGCCGTGGTCTGTTGCGCCTTGGCGTCCGGGAAGGCTGAACCGGCGAGCAATTCCGGAACGTCGGCAGGATTGGCACCGGTCAGTTTGGCGATTTTCTGTACAGGCACCGAGTCGGCCGTCCAGCTGTCTTTATGGGCCGCGTAATCAGCGAACGAGTCCAGGGTCACCTTGGCGAACCTGGCCACGACTTCAGGATGCTTCTCGGCAAAGTCCTTGCGCGCGACCCAGACTTCGAAGGTCGGCGCGCCCCATTGGCCGACCTGCGCGGCATCGGTCAGGGTCTTGCCGGTTTTGCGGATTTCACCCAGCGCCGGCGACCAGACAAAGGCGCCGTCGATGTCGCCACGTTTCCAGGCCGCCGCGATTTCTGCGGGTTGCAGGTTCACCACTTTGACTTTCGAGGTGTCCAGGCCCCAGTGCTTGAGCGCGCCGAGCAGGCTGTAGTGGGAGGTGGAAACGAACGGGGTGGCGATGGTCTTGCCGATCAGGTCTTCGGGCTTGTTGATACCGCTGCCGTTACGCACCACCAGCGCTTCTGCGGCATTGATCTGCGCCGAGACGATAAAGGCCACGATCGGCAGATTGCGCGAAGCGGCGGCCGCCAACGGACTGGAGCCGAGGTTGCCGATCTGCACATCGCCGGAGGCGATGGCTGTCACAACTTCCGGGCCGCTGTTGAACCGACGCCAGTCGATTTTCTCGCCGATGGCCTTCTCGTACACGCCGTCGGCCTGGGGGACTTTGCTTGGGTCGATACCGGTCTGGTAGCCCACAGTGAGGTTGACGGCATGGGCTGAAAAAGAAATCAGCGCCGACACACAAACTGTAACAAATTGACTAGATAGTGCGCGTTTGGCCATCATGGCGTCGCCTTTTCGATAGGGTTTGACGAATCGGGGTTGCGTCAAAGCTAATCGATCTAAAAAAAGGCTAACAAATACCATTTAGTAATGAGCTTAGTCGCCGATACGCTGTATCCCGGTGAAGATGGCAAATGGCTGGCCATATAGCCGAATGGTATGAAAAAGAATGAATAAATTCTTTTTCGGTTTATCAGGAAGTCTTTACCCTGCAGGGACCAAATCACTGCGATTAGACCTTGGTCGTAGACATACAAGGTTACGATTGACTTGTCAGTCACGGTCTGGCGCTAATCGCGCATCTTAGGATCCAGGGGCATCAGACCCCGGACCAGGAACACAAGAATTAGAAACGAGAGGAGCGAAACATGAACAAGTCCACCTTGGCCCTGGCCGTGGCCGTAGGGGTTTTGGCGCAGCAGGCAGGCGCCGCCGGTTTCATCGAAGACAGCAAGGCCACTCTGGGTCTGCGTAACTTCTACATCAACACTGACAACCGCGATGGCGCTGGCGCCAACAAGAACGAAGAGTGGGGCCAAGGCTTCGATCTGCGTTTCATCTCCGGCTACACCCAAGGCACCGTAGGCTTCGGTATTGATGCCATCGGCCTGCTGGGCGTGCGTCTGGATTCGGGCGGCGGCACCAACGGCAACAGCGGCACCGCTTACGGCGGCACTGTGTTCCCGAGCGAGTCCAACGGCAAAGCAGTGGACAACTTCTCCAGCCTGGGTCTGACTGCCAAAGCCAAGATCTCCCAGACCGAACTGAAGCTGGGCACCCTGCAACCGAAAAACCCGGTGATCGTGACCAACGACGGTCGTCTGCTGCCACAAACCTGGCAGGGCGGTCAGATCACTTCCGGCGAAATCAAGGACCTGACCCTGGTCGGTGGTCAGATCGAAGCCGTGAAAGGCCGTAACTCCAGCAACAACGAAAACCTGTCCATCGGCGGTGCAAACACCCGTGGCGCTGGCTTCCGTGACAGCAACAAGTTCATCTACGCCGGTGGCGACTACAAGATCACCAAAGACCTGACTGCCCAGTACTACTACGGCAACCTGGAAGACTTCTACAAGCAGCACTTCCTGGGTCTGGTACACAACTGGGCCATCGGCCCGGGCGTATTGAAGTCTGACTTCCGTTACTTCAACAGCTCCGACGACGGCAAGAACGGCACTGATCCGGCCTACTACAGCAGCGGCAACTACACCGGTTTCCGTTCCGGTCGTGGCGAAGTCGACAACAACCTGTACAGCGGCCTGTTCCTGTACACCGTTGAAGGTCACACCTTCGGTGGCGGTTACCAGGTTTCCAACGGCAGCTCCGACTTCCCTTGGCTGAACCAGGGCGACGGTTCGTCGAACTACACCATCACCGATATGCAGATCCAGAAGTTCGGTCGTGCTGGCGAGAAAACCTGGCAGGCACGCTACTCGTATGACTTCGCTAAAGTCGGCGTACCTGGCCTGACCGCCGGTGTGGTTTACCTGAAAGGCGATTCGATCGACACCGTTGGCACCAACGGCCGCGAAAACGCTTCGAACCGTTCCGAGTGGGAACGCGACTTCACCATCGGTTACGTCGTACCGGAAGGTCCGTTCAAGAACGTCGGCCTGATGTGGAAAAACGCTGTATGGCGCACCGACCTGCCGAACACCCGTTCGCAGGACGAAAACCGCCTGATCGTCAGCTACTCGATCCCGCTGCTGTAATAGCGCGCTCCTGCACTGATGTAAAAAAGCCCCGTCCGGCATCGCGCCGGACGGGGCTTTTGCGTTTTCGGGTCCGGCTCACCCCCGTAAGCCTTCCCCGATGTCCCCTCTTTACAGCAACTCAAGGCCTTCTCGAACCTTGAGGGCGATGTTCGTCGCGATGCTGCGGGGCGTCCAGTGAACAGATGTTTAATATTCAATAAAGATATAGATATCTAGTTATTTATTCTTTTTCAGAAGAACGAATCACGAGCTACAGTTGAGGTCTCCAACCACTCATCAGGAGCCGCACCATGAGCCTCAGACTTGGCGATATCGCCCCCGATTTCGAACAGGATTCCAGCGCCGGCAAGATTCGTTTCCACGAATGGCTGGGCGACAGCTGGGGCGTGCTGTTTTCCCACCCGGCAGACTTCACCCCGGTGTGCACCACCGAGCTGGGCTTCACCGCCAAGCTCAAGGACGAGTTCACCAAGCGCGGCGTGAAGGCCATTGCACTGTCGGTCGACCCGGTGGACTCGCACCACAAGTGGATCGAGGACATCAACGAAACCCAGAACACCATCGTCAACTTCCCGATCCTGGCCGATGCCGATCGCAAGGTGTCCGATCTGTACGATCTGATTCACCCGAACGCCAACGACACCCTGACCGTGCGTTCGCTGTTCGTGATCGATCCGAACAAGAAGATCCGCCTGACCATCACCTACCCGGCGAGCACCGGGCGCAACTTCCACGAAATCCTGCGGGTGATCGACTCGCTGCAGCTCACCGACAACTACAAGGTGGCCACCCCGGCCAACTGGCAGGACGGTGAAGAAGTGGTGATCGTGCCGTCGCTCAAGGACGAAGACGAAATCAAGCAGCGCTTTCCGAAGGGCTATCGCGCGGTGAAACCGTACCTGCGCCTGACCCCACAGCCGAACAAGTGAATCAGTAAATTTTGCGGTGTAGTCACCACCGCTTTCGCGAGCAAGCCCGCTTCCACATTCTGGAATGCGTTCCCCTGTGGGAGCGGGCGTGTTCCGGGCGGCGTTCCGACGAAGGCGTCGGCTTGAGCGACACAGAATTCAGAACCACGATGCAGGGAATTTCAGGCCGTTTCGACGGCCTTTTTTTTCGACTGGAAAAACCTCAATCTTATATCTCTTAATTGCATAACCAAATGAATAAATATGATTTATGGATATATAAATCAACTGGTAAGGTCACTCACATTGAAGCGAGATCGCAACCCGCGAATCGCCTGTAGCGTGCAAGGAATTTTCTGAATGCTGGTCGTCTCACTCGGTGGCAGTCCCAGTCAACGTTCCCGCTCCGGGGTGTTGCTGGAACGCTCGCAACGCTGGTTGCAGCAGCAAGGGGTGGAAGTGGTGAGTTATCAGGTGCGGGACTTCCCGGCCGAAGACCTGCTCCACGCCCGCTTCGACAGCCCGAAGGTGCTCGACTTGCTGCAACAGATTGAAAGCGCCGATGGCCTGCTGATCGCCACGCCGGTGTACAAGGCGTCGTTTTCCGGTGCCCTGAAGACCGTGCTGGATCTGCTGCCCGAGCGTGCGCTGAACCACAAGATTGTTTTACCGATGGCTACCGGCGGCAGCATCGCTCACATGCTGGTGGTCGATTACGCCCTCAAGCCTGTGCTGTCGGCGTTGAAGGCCCAGGAAATGCTGCAAGGGATTTTTGCCGAGGACAGCCAGATCGCCTACGGCGAAGGCAGTGCCCAGGCCCAGTTGGCACCGGCGCTGGAGCAGCGGTTGCATGAAGCGCTGGACCAGTTTGTCAGCGCCATCGCCCGCCGGCCGAAGCCGCTGGAGCCGGGGCTGCTGAACGAACGTTTGTTGAGTGCTCGCTGGAGCATTTGAGCCACACCGAAACTTGAAGTACTCACCTTACTCAGCCGCCAACGGCCAAGCAGGTGCAGCCAAAACCCAACAGCAAAAAGGAGAGCGCTATGCGCACTGTATTTTTGCGTCGTGGTCTGGTCGCTCTGTTTGCTGCGGCTGTGTCCTTCGGCGCCATCACCCAAGCTCAAGCTGAAACGCTACGAATCGGTTATCAGAAGTACGGCACTTTGGTGCTGCTCAAAGCCAAGGGCACCCTGGAAAAACGTCTCGCCGCCCAAGGCGTCGACGTGCAATGGACTGAATTCCCCGGCGGCCCGCAACTGCTCGAAGGCCTGAACGTCGGCTCGATCGACTTCGGCGTCACCGGCGAAACCCCGCCGGTCTTTGCCCAGGCGGCCGGTGCCGATCTGCTCTACGTCGCCTACGAGCCACCAGCGCCGAACAGCGAAGCGATCCTCGTGCCGAAAGATTCGCCGATCAAATCGGTGGCGGATCTCAAGGACAAGAAAGTCGCCCTGAACAAAGGCTCCAATGTTCACTACCTGCTGGTGCGTGCGCTGGAAGATGCCGGCCTCAAGTACACCGATATTCAAACCGTATTCCTGCCGCCGGCCGATGCCCGCGCCGCGTTCGAACGTGGCAGCGTCGACGCCTGGGTCATCTGGGACCCGTACCAGGCCGCCGCCGAGAAGCAACTGCAAGCGCACACCCTGCGTGACGGCAAAGGCATCGTCGACAACCACCAGTTCTACCTGGCGACCAAACCCTACGCACAGAAAAATCCCGAGGTGATCAAGACCCTCGTGGAAGAAGTGCGCGCCGTCGGCGAGTGGTCCAAGGCCAACCCGGAAGACGTGACCCAACAGGTGTCGCCGCTGCTCGGCCTGCCGGCAGACATCACCCTGACCTCGGTGAAGCGCCAAGGCTACGGCGCGCTGTTCCTGACCCCGGAAGTGGTCGCCGCGCAACAGAAAATCGCCGACACCTTCTACCAGCTCAAGCTGATTCCCAAGCCGTTGAGCATCAAGGACGTGATCTGGACCCCACCGGCCGCTGTGGCCCAAAGCTCGGTCACCCAAGCCCAGTAAATCGAATCCCCAAGGAGACCACTCCATGAGCCTCAACATCTTCTGGTTCCTGCCTACCCACGGCGACGGCCATTACCTTGGCACCGCCGAAGGCGCCCGCGCCGTCGATCACGGCTATCTGCAACAGGTCGCGCAAGCGGCGGATCGCCTGGGTTTCGGCGGCGTGCTGATTCCCACCGGCCGTTCCTGCGAAGACTCGTGGCTGGTGGCGGCCTCGCTGATCCCGGTGACCCAGCGTCTGAAGTTCCTCGTCGCCCTGCGCCCCGGGATCATTTCCCCGACGGTGGCAGCGCGTCAGGCAGCAACGCTGGATCGGTTGTCCGGCGGTCGTGCGCTGTTCAACCTGGTGACCGGTGGCGATCCGGAAGAGTTGGCCGGCGACGGTCTGTTCCTCGATCACGAAGCGCGCTACCAGGCCTCGGTGGAATTCACCCGGATCTGGCGCCGCGTGCTGGAAGGCGAAACCGTGGATTACGACGGCGAGCACATCAGCGTGAAGGGCGCCAAATTGCTCTATCCGCCGATCCAGCAACCGCGTCCGCCGCTGTATTTCGGTGGTTCGTCGGAAGCGGCGCAGGATCTGGCCGCCGAACAAGTGGAAATGGTCCTGACCTGGGGCGAGCCACCCGCAGCCGTTGCCGAGAAGATCGAACAGGTTCGCGCCAAGGCCGCCAAGCTCGGCCGCACCGTGCGCTTCGGCATTCGTCTGCATGTGATCGTGCGGGAAACCAACGCCGAGGCCTGGCAAGCGGCGGATCGCCTGATCTCGCATCTGGACGACGACACCATCAAACGTGCCCAGGCTTCGCTGGCGCGGTTCGATTCGGTCGGCCAGCAACGCATGGCCGCGCTGCACGGTGGCAGCCGCGACAACCTCGAAGTCAGCCCGAACCTGTGGGCGGGCGTCGGTCTGGTGCGCGGCGGTGCCGGTACCGCGCTGGTTGGCGACGGTCCGACCGTGGCTGCACGGGTGAAGGAATACGCGGATCTGGGCATCGATACCTTCATCTTCTCCGGTTATCCACACCTCGAAGAGTCGTATCGGGTGGCCGAACTGCTGTTCCCGCACCTCGACGTCGAGCGCCCGGAATTGCCGAAAAGCGCCGGTTACGTCAGCCCGTTCGGGGAGATGGTGGCCAACGACATTCTTCCCAAAGCCGCGTCCCAGAGCTGAGGCGCCGCCATGAAGAAATTTATCCACAGCCTCGCGCCCTGGGCGTTGCCGGTGTTGTTGCTGGCGGTGTGGCAGTTGTCGGTGTCGGCCGGTTGGCTGTCGACGCGGATTCTGCCGGCGCCGGTGGCGGTGATCGAAGCCGGCGTGAGCCTGGTGCGCAGCGGCGAAATCTGGACGCACCTGGCGATCAGCGGCTGGCGCGCCGCGCTGGGCTTCACCATCGGTGGCAGCATTGGCCTGGTGCTGGGTTTCATCACCGGCCTGTCGAAGTGGGGCGAACGCCTGCTCGACAGCTCGGTGCAGATGATCCGCAACGTGCCGCACCTGGCGCTGATTCCGCTGGTGATCCTGTGGTTCGGCATCGACGAGTCGGCGAAGATTTTCCTGGTGGCATTGGGCACCTTGTTCCCGATCTACCTCAACACCTATCACGGCATCCGCAACGTCGATCCGGCGCTGGTGGAAATGGCACGCAGTTATGGCCTGTCCGGTTTCAGCCTGTTCTGGCAGGTGATTCTGCCGGGCGCGCTGCCTTCGATTCTGGTCGGCGTGCGTTTCGCTCTGGGCTTCATGTGGCTGACGCTGATCGTGGCGGAAACCATCTCCGCGAGCTCCGGCATCGGTTATCTGGCGATGAATGCCCGCGAGTTCTTGCAGACCGACGTGGTGGTGCTGGCGATTCTGCTGTACGCGGTACTCGGCAAACTGGCCGACCTCGCGGCCCGTGGACTTGAACGTGTGTGGCTGCGCTGGCATCCGGCGTATCAAGTGGCGAAAGGAGGTGCGGCATGACCGCTCAACAACCTCCACGCCTGCTGCGCGGGATTCCGCTGGCGGTGCGCAACCTGCAAAAGACTTTCGGCTCGCGGCAGGTACTGCGTGACATCGATCTGCACATTCCGGCAGGGCAGTTTGTCGCCGTGGTCGGGCGCAGCGGATGCGGCAAGAGCACATTTCTGCGCTTGCTTGCCGGCCTCGATCAACCCACTGGCGGCGATTTGCTCGCCGGTGCCGCACCGCTCAGCGATGCGCGGGATGACACCCGGTTGATGTTCCAGGAAGCGCGACTGCTGCCGTGGAAAAAGATCATCGACAACGTCGGTCTCGGCCTCAAGGGCAACTGGCGTGCGCAAGCCTTGCAGGCGCTGGATGCAGTCGGCCTCGCCGATCGCGCCAATGAATGGCCGGCGGCACTGTCCGGTGGGCAGAAGCAGCGCGTGGCGCTGGCCCGAGCCTTGATCCATCAGCCGCGTCTGCTGTTGCTCGACGAGCCGCTGGGCGCACTGGATGCGCTGACCCGGATCGAGATGCAGCAATTGATCGAACGTCTCTGGCAACAGCATGGTTTCACCGTGTTGCTGGTGACCCACGACGTCAGCGAAGCGGTGGCGATTGCCGACCGGGTGATTCTGATCGAGGACGGCGAAGTCGGTCTCGACCTGCAAGTGGAGCTGCCGCGCCCTCGGGTGCGGGGCTCCCATCGCCTGGCCGCGCTGGAAACCGAAGTGCTCAACCGAGTGTTGTCCCTGCCCGGCGAGCCGCCGGCGCCGGAACCCGTTTCACCCTTGCCTACGCAACTGCGTTGGGCTCAATAACTCAAGCAAACGACAGGAATCAATGCCATGACTATCAAAGCCATCAACGTACGCAACCAGTTCAAAGGCGCGATCAAGGAGATCGTTCTCGGCGACGTGCTGTCGGAAATCGACGTGCAGACCGCTTCCGGCATCGTCACGTCGGTGATCACCACCCGTTCGGTCAAGGAGCTGGAACTGGAGGTCGGCAGCGAAGTGATCGCCTTCGTGAAATCCACCGAGGTGTCCATCGCCAAGTTGTAAGGGCGTGGAACAAAAACAACCCCGAAGGGTGTGAGCCCTTCGGGGTTTTTTGTGTCTGACTGGAAATCGGCGGTGCGGCCTTCGCGAG
>NZ_JBQEQB010000014.1:0-164972 GCF_052046055.1 Pseudomonas sp. 22082 | reverse complement strand
GATTAAATTCCGAAACCCCAATTGCGAAAGCAGTTGGGGTTTTGTTTTGCCCGCAGGAAAGTTCGTACGGCATTCTCGGACGCCTTGCGGCTGTCCTCGCCGGCCGACAATGCTAAGGTTCAGCCCTAGCTTTTGTACTTTTCCAAGGAAGCCTTCATGCCGGACACCCAGTCCCTCAACGCTGCATTCATGGTCGTTCAGAGCAATAGCCTGGATGAACTGCGCAGCCTTGTGATCAGCATCATGCGGCGTTATCCACTGGCTCCCTTGGAGAACGAAATTGCACTCGTACAGAGCAACGGCATCGCTCAATGGCTCAAGCTGGCACTGGCTGAGGACCCTGAAGCAGGCGACTTAGGCGGCTGTGGTATCGCCGCCGCAATTGATGTGCAACTGCCGGGCAGTTTCATGTGGCAGCTTTACCGGATGGTGCTGGGTCGAGAGGAAATTCCGGCAAAGTCGCTGCTCGACAAGGCACCGTTGACATGGCGTCTGATGCGCCTGTTGCCACAGGTTATCAACCGTCCGCATTTCGAACCGCTGCAACGCTTCCTCACCCATGACACCGACCTGCGCAAGCGTTACCAGTTGTCCGAACGATTGGCTGACCTCTTTGACCAATATCAGGTTTACCGCGCTGATTGGCTTGAGGATTGGGCAGAGGGGCATCATCAGCTACGCAATGTGAGGGGTGAAGCGAAGCCGCTTCCTCCGACCAGTTGCTGGCAGGCAGAGTTGTGGCGCGCCCTGCTGGACGATGTGGGCGAGCAAGGCATGGCCCAAAGTCGGGCAGGCGTGCACCAGCGATTCATGGAGCGCATCAACAGTCTTGAAAGCGCACCGTCCGGACTTCCCCAGCGAGTGATCGTTTTTGGAATTTCCTCGTTGCCCGCACAAGTACTGGAAGCGTTGGCCGGGCTTTCCCGTTTCAGCCAGGTTTTGTTGTGCGTCCATAACCCCTGTCGTTATCACTGGGCCGATATCGTTGCCGACAAGGATCTACTACGTCATCAGTACAAGCGACAAGCCCGCAAAAACGGCATGCCTGTGGTGCTGGACTCGGAATCACTCCACCAACATGCTCACCCGCTCCTCGCTGCATGGGGTAAGCAAGGTCGTGATTACATCAACCTTCTCGACAGCTACGACGAGCCTGACAGCTATCGCGCAGCATTTCGTAACGGGCGTATCGATCTGTTCAGCGAAACCCAGCCGGAGAACATGCTCAATCAGTTACAGGACGATATTCTGGAACTGCGGCCACTCAGCGAGACTCGAGCGCGCTGGCCGGCAGTCGATCTGACTCAAGACGATTCGATCCGCTTTCATATTGCCCATAGCGCCCAGCGCGAAGTGGAGATTCTTCACGACCAGCTCTTGGCCCGTTTCAGCGCGAACCCGCAATTACGCCCTCGCGATGTGATCGTGATGGTGCCTGACATCGATAGTTATGCGCCGCATATCCGCGCCGTCTTTGGTCAGCTGGATCGTCATGACCCACGCTTCATTCCCTTCACCATGGCCGATCAGGGGCAACGCGGACGAGATCCATTGCTGATCGCTGTCGAGCATCTGCTCAAGCTGCCGGATAGCCGTTTTCCCGTCAGTGAGATCCTCGACTTGCTCGACGTTCCTGCGTTACGCGCCAGGTTTGGTGTGCAGGAGCGAGACTTGCCGACCCTGCATCGCTGGATCGAGGGGGCCGGGGTGCGTTGGGGCATCGATGCCGGGCAACGTGCCGAGCTGGGATTGCCCGACGAGCTGGAGCAAAACAGTTGGCGCTTTGGCTTGCGCCGGATGCTGCTCGGTTATGCCGTCGGCAGTTCCGGCGCCTGCGGGGATATCGAGCCGTACGACGAAATCGGTGGTCTCGATGCCGCGCTGATCGGCCCGTTGGTAGCATTGCTGGATGCACTGGAACTCTCGCATCAGCAACTGATGAGGCCTGCGCAGCCACAGGAGTGGGGGTATCGGCTTCAGGCGTTGATGCAGCTTTTTTTCAAACCCGAAGACGAGCATGACGACTACCTGCTGGCTCAACTCGAGGAGTTGCGCGAAACCTGGCTGGAAACCTGCGAAGCCGTCGGTCTGCTGGACGAGCTGCCACTGACCGTCGTCCGTGAGGCCTGGCTGGCAGGGCTGGATCAGGGGCGTCTGTCGCAGCGCTTTCTGGCCGGAGCCGTTAACTTTTGCACGCTGATGCCGATGCGCGCGATTCCGTTCAGACTGGTTTGTCTGTTGGGCATGAACGATGGCGATTATCCACGCGCTCAACCACCGTTGGACTTCGATCTCATGGGCAGCGACTACCGGCCGGGAGATCGTTCCCGTCGTGAGGATGATCGTTATCTTCTGCTAGAGGCACTCTTGTCCGCTCGTCATCAGCTCTATATCAGTTGGGTCGGTCGCAGCATTCGCGACAACAGTGAGCGGCCAGCCTCTGTGTTGATCGGCCAGTTGCGCGATCATCTCGCCAATGGATGGCGATCGGCTGACGACAACGAGGATCTCCTGATTGCCATGACCCAGGAGCATCCGTTGCAGCCATTCAGTTCGCGCTATTTCCATGAGGAACAAAAGCTTTTCAGCTACGCCAGCGAATGGCAGGTGCTGCATCAACCTCACAAACAGAACGACGTCGCCACAATGCTTGCCCCCCATGCCCAGGAAGAACCGTTGAGTCTGGAACTGCTGCAGGACTTCCTGCGCAATCCGGTCCGACACTTTTTCACTCAGCGACTCAAGGTTTACTTCGAAGCGGCGCAGGTACCTCAGGCTGATGAGGAACCTTTTGTGCTGGATGCATTGCAGCGATACATGCTCAGCGACAGCTTGCTCGGGGCAGCCTTGAGACACCCGGACAATGTTGATCAGGCGCTCGAGTCTCAAGCCCGACGCCTGCAGAACAGCGGACTGCTGCCCATGGCCGGGTTCGGTGAATGCCTTCAACGAGAGCTGATCGAGCCTTTGCCAGACTTGTTGCAACGCTATCAACAGCTGTTGGCGTTATGGCCAACACCGCTAACCAACGCGCTACCGATCAATTTTGAATGGCAGGAACTGCGCCTTGAAGGATGGCTAGGCGGTTTGCACCGGCGCGCCGATGGCGGCGTACTGTCGGTCACGACGATTCCCAACAGCATAGGCTCGATCAAGAGCCGCAAATGGCATCGCATGACCACGCCCTGGGTCAGCCATCTCGTCGCGTGCGCCAGTGGGCTCTCCCTGACGACCGCACTGGTGGCCAGTGATGACACGCTCCTTCTTGAACCTCTGGAACAAACTCGAGCGGGGCGAGTTCTCGAGGATTTGCTGCTCGCCTGGCAGACGGGCATGCGCCAGCCACTTCCGGTCGCGGTAAAAACGGCTTTTGCATGGCTGGCCCAGACCGATCCGGTCAAGGCTGAGGCGGCTGCCCGTAAAGCCTATGAAGGGGATGGTCAGACCAGCGAAGGTGAACGTCGCGAAAGCCCGGCTCTGGCCCGACAATTCGCCGACTATGATGCACTGCAGGCGGATGAAACCTTCTCAGGTTGGTGTGATGCACTGTATCGCCCCTTGCTTGAGGCGGGGTGGCGCACATGGACCCATGAGGAGGCAGGCGCATGAGCAATCAACAGCCGCTCGCGCTGGCATTCCCTTTAAGGGGCAGCCAACTGATCGAAGCCAGCGCGGGCACTGGCAAGACGTTTACCATTTCGGCGTTGTATCTGCGGTTGATCCTCGGCCACGGAGGCGAGGCGAGTGGTTTCGGTCGTGAGCTGTTGCCCCCGCAGATTCTCGTGGTGACCTTCACCGATGCGGCGACCAAGGAGTTGCGCGAGCGTATACGCACACGCCTGGCTGAGGCGGCCCGCTTCTTCCGTGACGAGACACCGCCCCCCGATGCGTTGATCGATGAACTGCGTGCACAGTTCGATCCGCAACAATGGCCCGGCTGCGCCAATCGCCTGGACATCGCTGCGCAATGGATGGACGAGGCCGCGGTCTCGACGATCCACAGTTGGTGTCAGCGAATGCTGCGCGAGCATGCGTTCGACAGCGGCAGTCTGTTTACCCAGACCCTGGAAACCGATCACAGCGACCTGCTCGGCGAAGTGTTGCGCGATTATTGGCGGCTGTTCTGCTACCCGATGCAGGGCGACGCCTTGAGCTGGGTCCGCAGTCACTGGGGAGGGCCGGCGGCCCTGTTGCCGCGTGTACGGGGGCTGTTTGGCACCGAGCGCGAAGGGAACTCAGACCAGACGCCATCCGAACTGATCGAAGAATGCCTGCAGGAACGCCGTGCGGCATTGGTGGAGTTGAAGGGACCATGGCGGCAGTGGTCCGATGAGTTGCTCGCTATCTGCCATCAGGGTGTCGCCAACAAAACGGTGGATGGGCGCAAGATGCAGGCCCGCTATTTCGAACCCTGGTTTGAAAAGCTCAAGGCCTGGGCTGAGGACGAGACGCTCGAACAATTGGATATCGGCACCGGGTTCGCCCGGCTCACACCGGAGGGCATGGCTGAAGCCTGGAAAGGCGAGCCGCCGAGTCACCCGGGCCTGGATGCCATGCCTGTGCTCAAGTCGAGTCTCGACAATTTGCCGACGCCCGATGCGGCCGTACTGCAGCATGCTGCCAAATGGGTCGGTGCTCGCTTTGAAGACGAGAAGCGCCGTCGAGCGGAAATGGGTTTCGACGACATGCTGTTGCGTCTGGATGCGGCTTTGCAGTCCGACGGTGGGGAGCGTCTCGCCACGCTCATTCGCGAGCAGTTCCCGGTCGCCCTGATCGATGAGTTTCAGGACACGGATCCGGTGCAGTACCGGATTTTCGAAAGCATCTATCGCATTGAAGAGGATAACCCCGAGACCGGGTTGTTTCTGATCGGGGATCCGAAGCAGGCGATCTATGCCTTCCGGGGCGCGGACATCTACACCTATCTGCGAGCCCGGCAGGCCACGTTCGGGCGTCTGCATACCCTGGGCACCAACTTCCGTTCCAGTCACGGGATGGTCCGTGCGGTCAACCATGTGTTCGAGCGTGCCGAGGCCCGTGAGCAAGGGCGCGGGGCGTTTCTGTTCCGAGAGAAAAACGGCGATAACCCGGTGCCGTTCCAGCCTGTGGAGGCGCAGGGACGCAAAGAACATTTGCAGGTAGCCGGGCTGGACGTGCCGGCGCTGAACATCTGGCATCTATCTACCGACAAGCCACTGTCCGGGGCAGTTTACCGCCAGCAGTTTGCGGCAGCCTGCGCCAGTGAGGTCACGACCCTGCTCAATGGCGGGCAGACCGGTCGCGCCGGGTTTGCGCAGGAGGGCAAGGATTGGCGTGGGCTGCGGCCAGCGGACATTGCGATCCTGGTGCGCGATGGTAAAGAGGCGCAGGCGGTACGCGGTGAGCTCGCAGCGCGCGGAGTCCGCAGCGTTTATCTGTCGGACAAGGACTCGGTCTTTGCCGCACAGGAAGCCCATGACCTGTTGTCGTGGCTCAAGGCGTGCGCCGAGCCGGATGTCGAGCGTTCCCTGAAAGCGGCGTTGGCGTGCATTACGCTGAATCTGCCACTGGCTGAGCTGGAGCGTCTGAATCAGGACGAACTGGTCTGGGAAACCCGGGTCATGCAGTTCCGCGGTTATCGTGAACTGTGGCGCAAGCAAGGGGTGCTGCCGATGCTGCGGCGCCTGCTGCACGACTTTCAACTGCCGCAGATGCTCATTGCCCGCAGTGATGGTGAGCGGGTGCTGACCAACCTTTTGCACCTGTCGGAGTTGTTGCAACAGGCCGCGTCGGAACTCGATGGCGAGCAGGCACTGATCCGCCATCTGGCCGAGCATCTGTCGCTGTCTGGGCAGGCAGGTGAAGAGCAGATCCTGCGTCTTGAAAGCGACGAACAACTGGTCAAGGTCGTGACCATTCACAAATCCAAGGGGCTCGAGTACCCGTTGGTGTTCCTGCCTTTCATCTGTTCGGCTAAGCCGGTGGATGGCAGTCGATTGCCGCTGCACTACCACGATGAATCCGGCAAGGCTCGCATCAGCCTGAAGCCCGACGCGGAACTGATCGCTGTGGCGGACACCGAACGCCTGGCAGAGGATCTGCGTTTGCTCTACGTCGCTCTGACCCGCGCACAACATGCATGCTGGCTCGGGGTGACGGATCTCAAGCGCGGCAACCACAGCAGCTCGGTGCTGCATCTTTCTGCGCTGGGCTATCTGTTGGGCGGCGGCGTAACGTTGAACGAATCCAGCGGATTGGCCCGCTGGCTGGACGATCTGCAACAGGATTGTTCGGCGCTGAGCGTTGTTGAAATGCCACAAGCCACCAGCGAGGTGTACCAGCCTCCGCGTAACGAAGCCACGCTGCGTGCCACCCTTTTACCGAGCCGCAGGGCCAGCGAGAACTGGTGGATCGCTTCGTACAGTGCCTTGCGCATCAGTGACGTGCTGAGCGCTGGCAACGACGAAGCCCCCGACAGTCCGCAAGCGCAAAAGCTGTTCGACGACGAACGCCTCGATCCTGAAGCACCGCGCGAGATCATCGCCGGCGGAGCTGATATTCACCGTTTCCCTCGTGGACCGAATCCGGGAACGTTTCTTCACGGTTTGCTCGAGTGGGCGGGTGAGGAGGGCTTCGCGGTCACCCGCGAGTCGCTCGATGATGCGATCGCCCGGCGTTGCAATCGACGGGGCTGGGAGGGCTGGATCACCACCCTCGGCGACTGGTTGCAACACTTGCTCAAACTGCCACTGCCTGCGGGCTTCGACCAACCGCCAGTGGTGCTTGAGCAATTGAAGCAATATCGGGTCGAGATGGAGTTCTGGTTCGCCAGCCACAAAGTCGACGTGCTCAAGCTCGACGAACAGGTGCGTCAATTCACTCACAACGGTGTGGCCCGGGTCGGCGCCGAAGCGGTGCAGCTCAATGGAATGTTCAAAGGCTTTATCGACCTGACGTTCGAGCACGAGGGCCGGTACTACGTGGCCGATTACAAATCCAACTGGCTGGGCGTCGATGACGCCGCGTACACCGAACGGGCCATGGAGCAGTCGATCCTCGACAACCGTTACGACCTGCAATACGTGCTGTACCTGTTGGCACTGCATCGTCAGCTCAAGGCGCGGCTCGCCGATTACGACTACGACCGGCATATCGGCGGCGCGTTGTATCTGTTCCTGCGTGGAACGCGGGCGCCTGGTGGAGGCGTTTACTTCGCACGCCCACCACGGGAGCTGATCGAGCGTCTGGACTTCATGTTCCAGGGTAAACCGCAACCCAAGGCCGAGCCCGCGTGGGTGCAGGGAGAATTGCTATGAATCGGACGTTCGCCGACCTGCTGCCCACGCCGCTGACCGCCGACAGCCTCGCGCAGCTGACACCTCTCACCTGTGCCGATGATTTGCTGCTATTGCTCACCCGCTGGGTCGAGCGCGGATGGCTGCGGGCACTGGACAAGGCATTCGTGGGTTTTCTTCATGAATTGGCACCCGGCGTCGATCCGCTGGTGTTGCTCGCCGCCGCATTGACCAGTCACCAGCTCGGCCATGGGCATGTGTGTCTGGATCTGTTTGAAACCCTCAAGGCGCCGGATTTCGCCCTGTCTTTGCCTCCGGAAGGGGACATGCAACCCGGTGCATTGCTGCTGCCATCGCAGCTGCTTGAAACACTCGACGGGGCGCACTGGTGCAAGGTACTGGCCGGCAGTTCGCTGGTGGCACTGGCCGCCGACGAAGGTGCGTCGGCTCAGGAGCGCCCGCTGGTGTTGTCCGGCAAACGCTTGTACTTGCGGCGCTATTGGGCCTACGAGCGGCGTATCGACAGCGCACTGCGTCAGCGACTCGCGGAGCAGGAAGCGACACCACCCGATCTTGCTCGGCGGTTGGACGCACTGTTCGATCCGGCCCAGCGTGCGGATGTCATCGACTGGCAGAAACTCGCCTGCGCCCTGGCCACCCGGAGTGCCTTCAGCATCATCACGGGCGGCCCGGGCACCGGCAAGACGACGACGGTGGTCCGTTTGCTGGCGTTGCTCCAGGCACCTGCGGTCGAGGCGCATCAACCATTGCGCATTCGGCTCGCGGCGCCTACCGGTAAAGCGGCGGCGCGGCTGACCGAGTCCATCAGTCAGCAGGTGCAGTCGCTGAAGGTCGCTGACAGTGTCCGGGAAAAGATCCCGACCGAGGTGACCACGGTACACCGCCTGCTTGGCAGCCGTCCCGGCACGCGGCACTTTCGCCACCATGCCGGTAACCGCCTGCCACTGGATGTACTGGTGGTCGATGAAGCATCCATGATCGACCTGGAAATGATGGCCAATCTGCTTGATGCCTTGCCGCCTCATGCTCGACTGGTGTTGCTGGGCGACAAGGATCAACTGGCCTCGGTGGAGGCTGGCGCGGTGCTGGGCGATTTGTGCCGTGATGCCGAAGCGGGTTGGTACAGTCCGCAGACTCGCCAGTGGCTGGAAGCGGTGAGCGGCGAATCCCTGCAAGACAGCGGTTTGCAAGAAGGCAGTGACAGCTCGCACCCGCTGGCCCAGCAAGTGGTGATGTTGCGTCACTCACGGCGTTTCGGCGAGGGCAGCGGCATCGGTCAACTGGCGCGACGGGTGAATAAGCAACTCTCGGACGAGGCTCGCCAGTTGCTGGATGCCAAAACCCATGGCGACGTGTTTTCGTTGCCACTTCAGAACGAGCACGACCGGAAACTTGAGCACCTGGTGCTCGACGGACATGGCGAAGGCCCCCACGGTTATCGACACTATCTGAGCATTTTGCGAGATCGACGTCCGGTGAGCGGAACGCCGCTCGAGAACCCGGGTTGGGTCGATTGGGCGCGTGACGTCCTGCGGGCCTTCGATACCTTCCAGTTGTTGTGCGCAGTGCGCAAAGGGCCGTGGGGCGTAGAGGGCTTGAATCAGCGCATCACCGATGCATTGCTCAAGGCGCGGCTGATCGAGAGCGACCAGCAGTGGTACGAAGGTCGGCCGGTGCTGATGACCCGAAACGACTATGGCCTCGGGCTGATGAACGGTGACATCGGTATCGCCCTGAAATTGCCCGAGCGCGATGGCCCGGATGCCGGTAAGTCGGTGTTGCGCGTGGCGTTCCCGCGTAACGACGGGCGCGGTGGGGTGCGTTTCGTGTTGCCGAGCCGGCTCAATGATGTCGAGACCGTGTACGCCATGACCGTGCACAAGTCACAGGGTTCGGAGTTTGCCCATACCGCGCTGATCCTGCCGGATGCCCTGAACCCCGTGTTGACCAAGGAACTGATATACACCGGAATTACCCGGGCCAAGGACTGGTTCACCTTGATCGAACCCCGCAATGGCGTATTTGAAGAGGCAGTACAACGCAAGGTGAAGCGCTTGAGCGGACTGATGCTGGAACTGGAAGAAGGAAGGGCGCCTCGAGGATGAAGGTGCCTGAATGACCGGCGATTATTGACCGACCGGTCAGGGGTGCTGTATCGCTGGTGTTCCAGCGCTGTGCTATCGTTGCGGCATCATTTCGTAACGATCCAAGAGAATCCCTGCATGAAGGTGGCTGTCTGGGCGACAGAGCGCGTAGTTGTCTGCAAGCAGGCATTGCTTGCCGTTGCACTCTGTTTGCTCACGGGTGTGGCCGCTGCCCAGACTCCAGCCCCTGCGGGTATGGCCGAACAGCGGGCCAAATCCGTCACTCAGGTTGTCCTCGGTATCCTCAGTTATGCGCGCTGGCCGGTAGAGCCAGCGCAGTTGCGCCTGTGCATCGTCGGCCCGACCGAATACACCGATGACCTGGTCAAGGGCACGACCCAGGCCACGGGCCGTCCGGTCATCGTGCGCCGGCTGTTAGCCGACAATCCGGCCATCGTCAGCGAGTGCGACGCGGTCTATATCGGCAAACTCACCACAGACGAACGCAGCCGGCTGTTCGCGTCCCTGATCGGCCATCCGGTGCTGAGCATCAGCGAAGGCGGCGATCAATGCACGGTCGGCAGTCTGTTCTGCCTGCGGGTCGGTGATGAACAAGTGTCGTTCGAGGTCAATCTCGACTCCGTCGCCCGCAGCGGTGTGCGCATTCACCCCAGCGTGCTGCAGTTGTCGCGCCGCAAACCGGCGGTGCCATGAGACGCGACAAATCCACAGGGCGCCCGACCCTCGGCTCGGTCATCGGCCGTGGCAACCTGATTGTGGCGCTGGTCGCCGTGGCAATGGCCAGTGTGTCGCTGACGCTGCTCGGGGTGCTGGCGCTGCGGGTCTATGCCGATCACAACCTGCACTTGATCGCCCGCTCGATCAGTTACACCGTGGAAGCCGCCGTGGTGTTCAACGACAAGGCCGCCGCGACCGAAGCGCTGGCGTTGATCGCCTCGACCGAAGAAGTGGCCGATGCCCAGGTGCTGGACGCTCAGGGCCAATTGCTCGCGCGCTGGCAGCGTCCTGAGAACGGCCTGATTTCCGAGTTGGAGATGCAGGTCGCGCGAGTCATTCTGGAAAAACCCATCAACCTGCCGATCCAGCATCAGGATCGCGAGATCGGGCGGATCTTGCTGATCGGCCACGGTGGCAGCCTGATGCGTTTTCTGTTGAGCGGTCTGGCGGGGATCATTCTCTGCACGGCGATCAGCGCCTGGGTCGCGCTGTACCTGGCGCAGCGTCAGTTGCGCAGGATCATCGGCCCGTTGCACAGCCTGGCGGCGGTGGCGCATGCGGCCCGCAGCGAGCGGGCACTGGATCGACGGGTGCCACGGGCAAAAATTGCCGAACTGGACAACCTCGGCACCGACTTCAATGCCCTGCTCGATGAACTCGAATCCTGGCAAACCCACTTGCAGAGCGAGAACGAAACCCTCGCCCATCAGGCCAGCCATGACAGCCTCACCGGGTTGCCGAACCGGGCCTTTTTCGAAGGCCGCCTGATCCGTGCTCTGCGCAATGCCCACAAGTTGAATGAGCAAGTGGCGGTGCTGTTTCTCGACAGCGACCGTTTCAAGGACATCAACGACAACTTCGGTCATGCCGCTGGCGACGCCGTGCTGGTGGCGGTGGCGAATCGGGTGCGGGCGCAGTTGCGTGAAGAGGATCTGGTGGCGCGTCTGGGCGGTGACGAGTTCGCCGTTCTGCTCACGCCCTTGCACAAGACCGAAGACGCTGAACGCATTGCCGACAAGATCCTCGCCAGCATGGACACCCCGATTGCGCTGCCGGGCGACAGCAGTGTCGTGACGTCGCTCAGTATCGGCATCGCGGTTTACCCCGATCATGGCGTCACGCCTGGCACCTTGCTTGATGCGGCCGATGCCGCGATGTATCAAGCCAAGCGTTTGTCGCGCGGCGCCCAATTCACGGCCGGGACGGAGTACCCGGTCGATTCCGTTCAAACCAGGAGCTGATGCCCGTGTCCTCACTTTCCTTTCGCCTGTTTTCCACTCTGTTGCTGACGGCCATGCTGGCCCTGACCGGTTGCCAGACCGCCCCGCAAAAAGGCCTGACGCCGGCCCAGGTCGCGGTTCTCAAGCAGCAAGGCTTCGAGCTGACCGATGACGGCTGGGAGTTTGGCCTGTCGGGCAAAGTATTGTTTGGCAGCGATGTCGAAAGCCTGAATCAGCAAAGTACCGAAATCGTCGAGCGTATCGGTAAAGCCTTGCTGGGTGTCGGCATCGAACGGGTACGAGTGGATGGCCACACCGACGCTTCGGGCAAGGAAACCTATAACCAGCAGCTGTCACTGCGTCGCGCGAAAAGCGTCGGCAAAGTGCTGACCTCGGTCGGCATGAAAGAAGAGAACATCCAGTTGCAAGGCCTCGGCAGTCGCGAACCGGTCGCCTCCAACGATACCGCCGCTGGCCGCACCGAAAACCGCCGGGTGTCGATCGTGGTCAGCGCCGATTAGTCGGCGAACTGCATCTCTCGAGTTTCACCCATCAACAGCGCCTGATTGCGCTCGGTCACCTCGCGGATGTAATCCCACAACAGGGTGATCCGCTTCAACTTGCGCAGATCCTCCCGGCAGTACATCCAGAACTGCCGGGTGATATCGATTTCCTCCGGCAGCACCGGCAACAGGCGCGGATCCTGAGCCGCGAGAAAGCACGGCAGAATCGCCAATGAGCGCCCCTGCTGCGCCGCCACGAACTGCGCAATCACGCTGGTGCTGCGCAAATTGGCGCTGGCACCGGGCAACACGTTCGCCAGATACAGCAGCTCCGAGCTGAACGCCAGGTCATCCACGTAACTGATGAATTGATGCTTGCCCAGGTCGGCGGGGCGGCGGATCGGCGGATGTTTGTCCAGGTATTCCTGGGTCGCGTAGAGCTGCAAGCGGTAGTCGCAGAGTTTGCAGCACACGTACGGCCCGTGTTCCGGGCGCTCGAGGGCGATGACGATGTCGGCCTCGCGTTTGGACAGGCTGATGAAGTGTGGCAGCGGCAGGATGTCCACCGAGATCGCCGGGTAGGCGTCGACGAAGTGGCTCAGTTGCGGGGTGATGAAGAAGCTGCCGAAACCTTCGGTGCAGCCCATCCGCACATGCCCGGACAGTGCGACGCCGGAGCCCGACACTTGCTCGCAGGCCATGTGCAGCGTGCTTTCGATCGACTCGGCATAACTCAGCAGGCGCTGGCCTTCGGCAGTCAGCACGAAACCGCTGGTGCGGGACTTTTCGAACAGCAAAGTGCCGAGCGCCGCTTCCAGCGAACTGATTCGCCGCGACACGGTGGTGTAGTCCACCGCCAGGCGTTTGGCCGCCGTGCTGGCCTTGCGGGTACGGGCGACTTCAAGGAAAAACTTGAGGTCATCCCAATTCAGCGAGCCTAGAGAGGTGATGTTTTTTTGCATGATGGACGGGCTTATATGTGCGTTCTTATTAGAAGTTTGCACATCTATACTCCAAAAACAGTCCGACAACCAATTCGTGACACACGCCTCATCTCAAGGCGAACCTTTCGCCTTGGCTCCTAAGATAAAAACAAGTTCTGGAGACCAGCATGAACGCATCGCTTACGCCCAACGAAACCACGATCCAGAAGGTCAAGCTGCTGATCGACGGCGAGTGGGTCGAGTCGCAGACCACCGAATGGCACGACATCGTCAACCCGGCGACCCAGCAAGTGCTGGCCAAAGTCCCGTTCGCCACCGCTGCTGAAGTCGACGCTGCCGTCAGCGCCGCCCAGCGCGCCTTCCAGACCTGGAAGCTGACCCCGATCGGCGCGCGCATGCGCATCATGCTCAAGCTGCAAGCGTTGATCCGTGAGCATTCCAAACGCATCGCCGTGGTGCTGAGCGCCGAGCAGGGCAAGACCATTGCCGATGCCGAAGGCGACATTTTCCGTGGCCTGGAGGTGGTCGAGCACGCCTGCTCCATCGGCAGCCTGCAAATGGGCGAGTTCGCCGAGAACGTCGCCGGCGGCGTCGACACCTACACCCTGCGCCAACCGATCGGCGTTTGCGCCGGCATTACCCCGTTCAACTTCCCGGCAATGATTCCGCTGTGGATGTTCCCGATGGCCATCGCCTGCGGCAACACCTTCGTCCTCAAGCCATCGGAGCAGGATCCGCTGTCGACCATGTTGCTGGTGGAGCTGGCGATTGAAGCCGGCATTCCGGCCGGTGTGCTTAACGTCGTTCATGGTGGCAAGGACGTGGTTGACGGCTTGTGCACCCACAAGGACATCAAGGCGGTTTCGTTCGTCGGTTCGACCGCCGTCGGCACTCACGTTTACGACCTGGCCGGTAAGCACGGCAAACGCGTGCAATCGATGATGGGCGCGAAGAACCACGCGGTGGTGCTGCCGGATGCCAATCGCGAGCAAGCGCTCAATGCCTTGGTCGGTGCCGGTTTCGGTGCGGCGGGTCAACGTTGCATGGCCACTTCGGTGGTGGTGCTGGTGGGCGCGGCCAAACAGTGGCTGCCGGATCTGAAAGCGCTGGCGCAGAAACTCAAAGTCAACGCCGGCAACGAGCCGGGCACCGATGTCGGCCCGGTCATTTCGAAAAAGGCCAAGGCGCGGATTCTCGATCTGATCGAAAGTGGCATCAAGGAAGGCGCCAAACTTGAGCTGGACGGTCGCGACATCAGCGTGCCGGGCTACGAGCACGGCAACTTCGTCGGTCCGACCCTGTTCTCCGGGGTCACCACCGACATGCAGATCTACACCCAGGAAATCTTCGGCCCGGTGTTGGTGGTGCTGGAAGTCGACACCCTCGATCAGGCCATCGCGCTGGTCAACGCCAACCCGTTCGGCAACGGCACGGGCCTGTTCACCCAGAGCGGTGCGGCGGCGCGTAAGTTCCAGACTGAAATCGACGTCGGCCAGGTCGGCATCAACATTCCGATTCCGGTACCGGTTCCGTTCTTCAGCTTCACCGGTTCGCGCGGTTCGAAACTCGGCGACCTCGGCCCGTACGGCAAGCAAGTGGTGCAGTTCTACACCCAGACCAAAACGGTCACAGCGCGCTGGTTCGACGACGACAGCGTCAACGACGGCGTGAACACCACCATCAACCTGCGCTGAGGAATGGCCATGAAAATCGCATTTATCGGGCTGGGCAACATGGGCGCGCCGATGGCGCGCAACCTGATCAAGGCCGGGCATTCGCTGAACCTGGTGGACCTGAACAAAACCGTGCTGGCGGAACTCGAGCAACTGGGCGGCACCCTCCGCGCTTCGGCTCGCGAAGCTGCTGAAGATGCTGAACTGGTGATCACCATGTTGCCGGCGGCGGTGCATGTGCGCAGCGTCTGGCTCGGTGAAGACGGCGTGCTCGCCGGGATCGGCAAAGGCGTGCCGGCGGTGGATTGCAGCACTATCGATCCGCAGACGGCGCGCGATGTGGCGGCGGCGGCTGCCAAACAAGGCGTGCCGATGGGCGATGCCCCGGTGTCCGGCGGTACCGGCGGCGCCACAGCCGGGACGCTGACCTTCATGGTCGGCGCCACCCCGGAACTGTTCGCCACCCTGCAACCGGTGCTGGCGCAGATGGGCCGCAACATCGTGCATTGCGGTGAGGTCGGCACCGGCCAGATCGCCAAGATCTGCAACAACCTGTTGCTCGCCATTTCGATGGTCGGCGTCAGCGAGGCGATGGCGCTGGGTGATGCACTGGGGATCGACACCACGGTGCTCGCCGGGATCATCAACAGCTCGACCGGCCGTTGCTGGAGTTCGGAAATGTACAACCCGTGGCCGGGCATCGTCGAAACGGCACCGGCCTCGCGCGGCTACACCGGTGGCTTCGGCGCCGAGCTGATGCTCAAGGATCTGGGGCTGGCCACCGAAGCGGCGCGTCAGGCCCATCAGCCAGTGGTGCTGGGCGCGGTGGCGCAGCAGTTGTATCAGGCGATGAGTCAGCGTGGGGAAGGTGGCAAGGACTTCTCGGCGATCATCAACAGCTATCGCAAGCCGCAGTAATCGTCGTCAGGCCTGTGCTCGGCACAGGTCTGCACATCCAATGCAGTAGGTGTTGCCGGGAAATCACGTCGGGTGGTTTCCCGGCTTTTTTGTATCAGGCGAACACGAAATATTTGCGCACGGTCTCGACCACTTCCCAGGTGCCCTTCATGCCGGGCTCGACCACGAAGATGTCGCCGGCGCGCAGGTGGATCGGTTCCATGCCGTCCGGGGTAATCACGCAGTAGCCTTCCTGGAAATGGCAGTACTCCCACTTCACGTAGTCCACCCGCCACTTGCCCGGCGTGCAGATCCAGGTACCCATGATCTTGCTGCCGTCTTCGCTGGTGTAGGCGTTGAGGTTGACGGTGTGCGGGTCGCCCTCGAGCTTTTCCCATTTGCAGGCGTCGAGTACGGGCAGGGGATGGGTGTCGCGCAGAACGGTGATAGGTGCGGGCATGACGGCTCCAGGCCAAAGGGAGTTAGAGCCGTCACCGTAGCTTTCGCGGGTACTGTCGGAATGTCTGGGGTCGACCTCCAGATGCCTGTAAGCGCTGGGGCAAGTCTGCGTGACTCGCGAATGCGCACCATCGCTGTGCATATCAGAAGGTTTTAGTACAAGCGTGCACCATAAAAGTTCAATCAATTTTTAGACTAAAACGAGATAACCATTCTGACACCTATTGCAAAACAAAATCGTCTGTACTATAACATTCGTACTAAAGAACTATTCCTCAAAACGGAGCTTCATCTGAGTCACGGACAGACTTGAATCGGCTTTTTCTCATCTCGACAACTGACTTGGCCTTTGGCTCAAGTGTGAACTTCTATCTGTTGTTAATGAATAATGACAGTTGAATGAACCGGACAGTTAATAAGCGGCGCGGACGCAATGTCTCGCGTGCTTTGAGTTGAAGCCTTAAATGAACAGTTAATTAATTATTTGTGCACTGGCGGATTTATATCTGCGGGATACACACGTCTATCGGAATGTTATGTGCCCGGCATCAATGGAATGAGGCTTTATTGTGGACGACATAAACGTAATTGAAGTTTCGACGACTGTTGATAGTTCAAGTGAGCTTGGCCGGCACGTCTGGGTGCGTGCCGGCAGCCGCCTGACACATGTGCAGATCGGCGATGACTGCTTCATCGGTTTCAGATGCGATTTGCAGCACGCGTTGGTCGGCAAGTCCAGCATGTTCGCCACCGGTGCGCAGTGCCTGGGGACGGCGCAGTCGCCGGTTCGGATTGCCGAAAACGTCTGGGTGGGCGCCAAGGCCACCGTGACTGCGGGTGTTTCCATCGGTGCCGGGGCCGTGGTGGCGGCTGGCGCGTTGGTGACCGCGGATGTGCCGCCGGACGCAATCGTCGTCGGTCGCCCGGCGCGGGTCATTGCCCAGCGCACTGTGGTCGAGGACGGCCGGCCGAGCCCGGAATCGGTGCTGGCCAAAGTCCGGGAGCGGGCGCGCCAGGGCTTGCCGTCGATGCTCGATCGGTCCACGCAGTCGGTCGCGCGGCTCAAGTCGCTGAACCCCGACACCCAGACCTGGGACATCAGCGACGACGCCTTGATCGATGCCGAATTGCGCGGCGGAGCGTCGGTGGAAATCGCCCGGGACTGCATCCTGATCGGGCGCAGCAACCGTCAGGGCGGCATGTCGCAACTGGGCGGTATCGAATTGGGCACCGGCGTGCGACTGGCGACCGGTGTGGTTATCGAAGCAGCCGGCGGCGTATCCGTCGGTGCCTTCAGCGAGTTGTCCGACGGGGTCACGATCGTGGCTTCCACCCATGATCATTCTTTCCGCTCACTGCCTTGGGAGGAGGCACCGGTGCGCATTGGAAGTCGTTGCGTTATTGGCGAGGGCGCCATCTTGGTAGGTCCACTGAATATTGGTGACGGTGCAGTTATCAAACCGTATTCGGTGGTGATAAGGGATGTATTGGAAAACACTGTGGTTCATGGCGTTGTTCAACTAATGGAGATTCAAGAATGATTTTATTTGCCCCCAATCCAACCGGTTCCGGTCACAACATGCGCGCGCTGTCCATCGCTCAGGCGATTAAAAAGCAGCGCCCGGACATGCCATTGACCGTGGCACTGGCTTCCCTGCAGCCGACCTTTACGCCGATGTTTGAAAAGTCCGGCGTTGAAGTTGTGGATATTGCCGGCCGTTTGGTCGATTACTCGAAAAAAAGCAACTTGTCGAAAGAACTCGACTGGAATAATTACATTGGCGGTTATATCGCCAATACCTTCTTGTCCGGCGAGCGGATTCTGTCTTACCTGGCCTTGATCGCCGAATACAAGCCGACCGCCCTGGTGTCGGACTACAACATGGCCGCCTGCCTGGCGGCGATTTTCAGCGGTACGCCGCTGGTGTTCGTCACCGAGCGCTACGACTTCACCCTGTGCCAGCTCGAAGACCATGATCTGGCCGACGGCGGTTTCGAAGTCAACGCGCTGGAAATGGCCCGGGCCCGCACCGCGCTGCACAGCCAGTTCAACTGGATGATCAATCAGAGCCAACTGGTGCTGACCGACAAACCGTATGTGGCCTCTCTCGATCAGGGCACGCCGGTGGCCGAAGCGCTGGTCAGCGGCAAGGCGCATTTTGTTGGGCCGATGATCCGCGACATCAATGTGCAGACCGGTTTGAACGTGCGCGAGCAACTGAACCTCGGCGACTCGCCGTTCATTGTGGCTTCGATCAGCGGCACCACGATGTTTGCGCAGAACAAGGACGCGCTGCTCGCCGCCTACCTCGACAGCTTCAAGATCCTGCGCGAGCGCAATCCGGAACTGAAACTGGTGCTGCTGGGCCGTCAGGATATCCAGGCTCAGGACGGCGTCGTCTGCGTGCCGTACTACCCGGACTGGATGGGCCTGCTGCGCGAAGCCAGCCTGCTGATTTCGGCACCGGGCTGGATCACCGTGACTGAGATCGCGGCGATGAATATTCCGACCCTGTTCCTGTTGTCGTCCAAGTCCGAATACCACGAACTGGAAGCTCTGCGTCGTCTGGAGTTGCTGGGCTTCCCGACGCATATCGGATACGACCGTGATCGTATCGTCGATCTGATCCAGGGCGAACTGGAAAAAGACACCAATGCTTCGACCTACTACGCGCCGCATCAGCAAGTGGCCGCGCCGGATGGCGAAGGTGCCGCCCGCGCCGCGACGCGCATCATCGAGTTGTGCCAGGGCAGCGTTGTGTCGCTGGCCGAAAGCAAAGCCGCTTAACCTCAAGGAAGAGGGATTTACCATGTCACTGCATCCGCAGTTTCTATTTGATCAAGGCCTCAAGGACATCGACCACGGCGGCTTTTTCGCCGTGACCGATGCCAGTGGCGAGGTGGCGATTTCCAGCGACAAGCAGTTGCAGGATCAGGTCGCCGCGACGCTTTATCAGGCCGAGCACGGCGACGATGTCGAACTGCGTTTTGCCCATGACGGGCTGATGCGTTTGCATGATGCGTCGAATGGCGGTTTTCACGAACTGGCCGACCGTTACTGGACGCCGCACGGCTCCGGGCGCTGCCGCACGCTGGCATTGCAACTGGACGCACTGGCGGCATTGATTGCCTATCAGCGCCGGGTGCCGCAGGACGCGGCGAACAATGCCGCGATCCACGGCCTGCTGCAAAAGGTCGAAGCGCTCTACGCCCGCTCCACCATCGCCGGTCTGTACAGCAGCGACTGGTCGACGCCGCTGGAGCTGGCGACCTCGATCGATCTCGACATCAGCGCCACGGCCTTGCTGGCGCGTATCGACAATCAGCCGTTGGGCCTCGGCTTGGTCGGGCACTTGCAGATTCATGCAGAAAACCTGATCGGCCGGGTGGCCGGCAGCGACAGCCAATCCTGTGTCGATCTGGCGCTGACCCGTTGCGGCGTGCGTGCTCAGGTCAGCCTGGTGCTGGCGCGACTGGCCGATGCGCACGACGACAATGCGTTGTCGAATCTGGCTCGTTCGTTCCTGCTGCAAACCCTGGCGCTGTTTCGCGATCCGGCGTACGGCGGTTACTGGGATCGGGTCGGGATCAACGGCAAAGTGCGTTGCGACTGGCACACCTCGTACAAAAATCACGAGTCGCCATTCCCGATCAAGACCGCCTACGACGTGGCGTTGCTGTTGCAGGCGATTCAGGCCTTGCCGTCCGGCGCGAGCGAAGCGGATCGGGCTTCGGTGACGGCAGCGTTGCTGGAATTCCATGACACCCGTAATGGTGGGCTGTTCATGGGCAAGGGTTACTTCTGGTCGACCCCGGATGACCCGACCGTGCCGTTCATTCGGCAGTTCTGGGCGCCGCCGCGTCAGCCGGGCATCTTCAGCATCGGCAACCTGACGTACCTGCCGTTGCACTTGAAAAGCCTGAGAACCCAGCTCGCCGCCGCCCACGCTTTGCAATCCATCGAACCGGCCGCTGCCGTCACTCATCATGACGATGCGGCGCTGGTAAACCGTGAGCTGCAAGTGATCGATGGCGGTGGTGATGTGCAGCGCATTCACCCGAATGGCGTGCCGACCATCAAGGTCGATCTGCAGCGTTATCTGGCGTGGCTGGCCAAGGCCCGGGCGTCGAATGAAACGCCCTACGGGCTGACCGCCGAAACCGCGCCGCTGGGTTTCCGTGCCGACAAGACCTGGCAGGTTTTCTCCGGGCTGCATGTGATTTCGGACTTGCACGCCCTGGGCCTGCAAATCGAAAACAAGGCCAGCCTGATCGATTGCATCCGGGCTTCACAAAACACCGACGGCGGATTCGCCGAGCAACCGGGGCATCTGAGCGATGTGTTCGCCACTTACTGCGCTGTGCTGTCGCTGCGAGTGCTCGGCGCGTTGCCGAACGATATCGGTGGTTGCGTGCGTTACCTGCAAGCGTGCCAGAACCCCGATGGCGGGTTCGGCGATGTACCGGGTTTCGGCTCGGACATCTGGCACACCAACCTGGCGGTGCTGTCGCTGCACGCCCTTGAAGCCAAGGCGCCGGACGAGCAGGGCGTGATGGCGTTCGCCTTGCGCTGCCGCTCGGCCGACGGCGGTTTCGCCAACAAGCCCGGGTATCCGCCGGACGCGTTTTCGGTGTACCGAGTGGTGTCGACGCTGTTCATTCTCAACCGACGCATCGTTGATGCCGAACAGACCGTCGCCTGGCTTCAGAGCCTGCAACTGTCCAACGGCTCGTTCCATTACCGGCCGGGCAAAGCGGTCAGCCTGGTGGGTACTTACATGGCCATCGCAGCAATGTATTTGCTCGATGCGCAGCCGACGTATCTGCAGGAATCGAAAGACTGGATCGCTGCCCATCAGAAGCAGGACGGTGGATTCGGCCCGCTCAACGCGACCTCGGCGACCACCGACGAAAGCTTCGTCTGCATCCAGACGCTGCTGATTCTCGAGCAAGGGCTGTCGCAATACTGGGTCGCGTTGTTGAACTGATCCGCACACAGCATCGAAGGACGTTCAATCATCATTTTGCCAGGGGAGGCGCTGATGAAAATTTTAGTGACAGGGGGCGCGGGCTTCATTGGCTCGGCCGTGGTGCGGTTTCTGATCGAAGAGACCGAATGTGAAGTGATCAACGTCGACAAGCTGACCTACGCCGGCAACCTGGAATCGCTGGCCGATGTGTCCGATTCGCCGCGTTACCGGTTCTGTCAGGTCGACATCTGCGACAAGCCGGCGCTGGACGAACTGTTCGCACGGCTGCAACCGGATGCGGTGATGCATCTGGCCGCCGAGTCCCACGTGGACCGCTCGATCGATGGCCCGCAAGCCTTCATCGAAACCAATATTGTCGGCACCTACACGATGCTCGAAGCGGCGCGTGGTTACTGGAACCGACTGGATGCGGCGCGTCAGGCGGCGTTCCGTTTCCATCATATTTCTACCGACGAAGTTTACGGCGACCTGGAACCCGAAGATCCGGCATTCACCGAGCGCACGCCGTATGCGCCGAGTTCGCCGTACTCGGCAACCAAGGCCGGTTCCGATCATCTGGTCCGCGCCTGGCATCGCACTTTCGGCCTGCCGGTGGTGATGAGCAATTGCTCGAACAATTACGGGCCTTATCACTTCCCGGAAAAACTGATTCCCCACGTCATTCTCAATGCGCTGCAAGGCAAGCCGTTGCCGGTGTACGGCGATGGCGCGCAGATTCGCGACTGGCTGTTCGTCGAGGATCACGCCCGCGCCCTGTATGCGGTGGTCACTCGCGGTGAGGTCGGGCAGAGCTACAACATCGGCGGCCACAACGAGAAGACCAACCTGCAAGTGGTGCACACCCTGTGCGATTTGCTGGAAGCACGCGGTGCGGAGAAGCCGGCAGGCGTTGCGCACTTCCGCGACCTGATCACCTTCGTCAAGGATCGTCCGGGCCACGACAAACGCTATGCCGTCGATGCCGGAAAAATCCACGCGACGCTGGGCTGGACGCCACAGGAAACCTTCGAAAGCGGCATGCAGAAAACCGTCGACTGGTATCTGGATAACCGCGCCTGGTGGGTGCGGGTGATGTCCGGTGCCTACGCGCTGGAGCGCCTCGGCGAACAACGCGACAAAGCCAAAGCCCTCGTGGCCTGAACACTCAGTCATTCAAATCTCACTGCTTGAAAGGAAAAAAGCATGGCCAAGTACAAAGGAATTCTGCTGGCGGGCGGCGCCGGTTCGCGTCTGCACCCGATCACCCTGGGCGTCTCGAAACAGTCGCTGCCGGTGTATGACAAACCGATGATCTATTACCCGCTGTCGGTGCTGATGCTGGCGGAAATCCGCGAGATCCTGATCATCTCCACCCCGGAAGATCTGCCGGGCTTTCAGCGCATGCTGGGCGACGGCAGCCAGTTGGGCCTGAGCCTGAGTTACGCGGTGCAACCGAGCCCGGACGGCCTCGCTCAAGCGTTCATCATCGGTCGTGAATTCGTCGGTGAAGACAACGTCTGCCTGGTGCTCGGTGACAACATTTTCTACGGCGCCGGCTTCGGTGAAACTCTGCTGCAAGCGGCGGCGCGTGATGAAGGCGCGACGGTGTTCGGTTACTACGTGGCCGATCCCGAGCGCTTTGGCGTGGTGGAATTCGATGCTGCCGGCAAGGCCCTGAGCATCTGCGAAAAACCGAGTGATCCGAAGTCGAACTACGCCGTTACTGGCCTGTATTTCTACGACAACGAAGTGCTGCAGATTGCCGCCGACATCAAGCCGTCGCCGCGCGGCGAGCTGGAGATCACCGACGTCAACAACGTCTACCTGCAACGCGGCAAATTGAACGTGTCGGTGATGGGGCGTGGCATGGCGTGGCTGGATACCGGCACCCACGATGCGTTGATGGAGGCCGGCAATTTCGTCCAGGCCATCGAGAAACGCCAGGGCCTGAAAATCGCCTGCCTCGAAGAAATCGCCTACCACAAGGGCTGGATCGACGACGCGCAGTTGCTGGTGCATGCGGGCAGCATGAGCAAGACCGGTTACGGTCAGTATCTGGCCCGTTTGATCAACGATGATGTGGTGGTGGCGATGGATGCGCAGCGCCCGTTGAAAGGCGCTGCTTGACCAAATGTGGGAGCGGGCTTCCAGTCAACGATATTGTTGAATGTGCCGTCCCCTTCGCGGGCAAGCCCGCTCCCACAGGGTCAGTGGCCGGTCACGCTGTCGAGTTGGGCAGCTTTGACCGTGGCGCGTGGATCGGCCGACGGGGTTTGCAAACGGGCCAGGCGATTGGCGTGAGTCGGCGCTTCGGCCGCCAGCGGCGAACGGCGTTTGCGGGTTTCTTCACGCAGCACCGGCAAGACTTCCTTGCCGAACATGTCGAGTTGTTCCAGCACGGTTTTCAGCGGAATGCCGCCATGGTCGAACAGGAACAGCTGGCGCTGGTAGTCGCCGAAGTACTCGCGGAAGGTCAGGGTCTTGTCGATGATTTCCTGAGGGCTGCCGACGGCCAGCGGAGTCATTTCCATGAACTCTTCGAGGGACGGGCCGTGGCCGTACACCGGGGCGTTGTCGAAGTAGGGACGGAATTCACGGCGCGCATCCTGCGAGTTGCGGCGCATGAAAATATGCCCGCCGAGACCGACGATCGCCTGCTCCGGCGTGCCGTGACCGTAATGGGCAAACCGCGCGCGGTAGAACTCGACCAGCGCCATGAAATGCTCACGGGGCCAGAGGATGTGGCTGGCGAAAAAACCGTCGCCGTAATAGGCGGCCTGTTCGGCGATTTCCGGGGTGCGGATCGAGCCGTGCCAGACGAAGGGCGGCAGGTCATCGAGGGGCCTGGGGATCGAGGTGAAGTTTTTCAGCGGGGTGCGAAAGCGTCCGCTCCAGTTGAGGTCTTCTTCGCGCCAGAGACGGTGCAGCAGGCGATAGTTCTCCATCGCCAGTGGCAGGCCGTCGGCGATGCTTTTGCCGAACCAGGGATAGACCGGTGCGGTGTTGCCCCGGCCGAGCATCAGGTCCATGCGGCCGCCGCAGAGGTTTTGCAGCAGCGAATATTCTTCGGCAAGGCGCACCGGATCGTTGGTGCTGATCAGGGTGGTGGACGTCGAGAGAATGATGCGTTGGGTCTTGGCGGCGATGTAGGCCAGCAGCGTGGTGGGAGAGGAGGTGATGAACGGAGGATTGTGGTGCTCGCCGGTGGCGAACACGTCCAGTCCGATGTCTTCGGCCTTCTGCGCAATTTGCAGGGTGGCCTGGATGCGCTCGGATTCGCTGGGGGTACGGGCGTTGGTAGGGTCTTGTGTGACGTCGCCAACGGTGTAGATCCCGAATTGCATAAAGCCTCCTTGCCTTGGGTAAAGGTGTGTTTGAAACCCTCGCCGCGAAGAATGAATCGTCGCGGCACTTGAAATGTACGCCTGTACACGTACAATCGCAATTCTGCATCATCGTCTGAACGGCTTTGAACACCTCATCGAGAGAGGAACGCGACATGGAACTGGGATTTATCGGTCTGGGCACGATGGGCGCACCGATGGTGCTGAACCTGCTGAAAGCCGGGCATCGGGTCCGCGTGTGGAATCGTTCGACGGCACCGCTGGAGGCACTGGCCGCGGCCGGCGCCGAAGCTGTCGAGACACCGGCGCTGGCGGCCCAGGCCGAGGTGCTGATTTCCATGCTCGGCGATGACACGGCAATCCGCTCGGTGTTCTTCGACGCCAAGGCGCTGGACGGTCTGCAGGCCGGCAGCGTTCACGTCAACATGTCCACGGTGTCCGTGGCGCTGGCCAGGGAACTGGCGGCCGTGCATGAAGCACGCGGCGTCGGTTACGTGTCGGCACCGGTACTGGGGCGTGTCGATGTGGCGGCTGCCGGCAATCTGAACATTCTCGCCTCCGGGCCCGCCGAAACGCTGGCTCGGGTACAGCCGTTGTTCGATGTGCTGGGGCGCAAGACCTGGACGCTGGGCGACACGGCCGAGGTGGCCTGCGCCGCCAAACTGTCGGCCAACCTGATGATCGCGTCGGCGATCGAGTCCCTGGCCGAAGCTTCGACCCTGGCCGGCGGCTACGGTATCAGTCGCGAGGCGTTCATCGAGATGATCACCTCGACCCTGTTTGCCGTGCCGGTCTATCAGGGCTACGGCAAGCTGATGGTCGATGAAACATTCGAGCCGGCCGGTTTCAAATTGTCGTTGGGCCTCAAGGATGTCCGCCTGGCGCTGGAAGCCGGTGAAGCGGCGCAGGTGCCGCTGCCGTTTGCCAGCGTGTTGAAGGACAACCTGCTGGACGGCATGGCCCATGGTCAGGCCGATCAGGACTGGGCCTCACTGTCGAAAGTCAGTGACCGGCGCGCCGGCGTGAAGTAATCCAAAAGTTTCAAGCAACGTAACTTGTACGCAAGTTACGTTGGCCTCTTGCGCCTTGCGTAATTGTCGGACAGTGATTGCTCTTTTATTGGGAAATGAAAGAAGTCTGATAATAGTGCTTGTCAAATGTACGACTGTAGACGTACATTTTTATCGGGGTTTAACAACAATAAAAGTTCTGTCTGTTTTTTCGTCTGCTGATCGTAAATAAATAATAGCTAGGAGCCGTTATGAAAAATCTAATGCAATGGAACAGCCTTCCCTCCGAATCCAATGAATGGCTCGAGAAGGTGCGTGCACTGAATCCGCTGATTATTCAGCACCGCGATTACAGCGAGCAGACCAATGCGACGCACAAGGATGTGATGTCCCGATTCTTCAAGGAAGGTTTTGGCCGGACCTCGGTGTCCAAGGCGTTCGGCGGGTCCCAGGTCGATATCCAGACCACCTCGGCCCTGCTGCTGGAGTTCGCCCGGTTTGACGCCTCGCTGTCCTGGCAGCTGGCGGTGCAGGTTGCGATGGGACGCCTGTCGGATTACCTGCCGGAAGCTACCTCCGAAGCGATCTACAACCACTGCGACGGTTTCGTGATCGGCGCCATCCACTCCGGTGGCGAAGCGCTGCCGATGGGCGACGAGTACCTGCTGAGCGGCAAATGGGCGTTCGCCAGCGGCTCGGCCCACGCCGACTGGCTGGTCTGCACCGCCACCGTCAAAGGCACCGAAAACAACATTACTCCGGAAGTGCGGATGTTCTTCGTCCCCGCCAGCCAGTGCACCATCCTGCCGACCTGGGACACCCTGGGCATGCGCGGCACCGGCAGCCATCACTTCCAGTGCTCCAACGTGATCGTCCACAAGTCTTTCTCGCTGGATGTCGAAACCCTCAAGCAATCCCCCGAAGCGCGCAGCTCCCGGGCCTACGCCACCGGTTACTACGAGTTCGGCACCCTGGCGGCGATGTCCACCGTGCTCGGCGTGGCCCGGGCTGCGGTCGATCATTTCCGCAATGACCGCGCCGTGAACACCGACCCGGGCCTGGAAGGGGTGATCTTCGAGAAGACCGGTCGCGCCATCTCCTCGGTGCATACCGCACAACTGCTGCTGGAGGATGCGATCCATCAGGTGATCAACCGTGGTGAAACCGTCGGCGAACCGGTCAGCGCCCGCGTCGGCCTGGCCGCCTCGGTGCTGACCGAAAACTCGGTCAATGCGGTCAACCAGATCTACTCGATGGCCGGTTCCAAAGCCGTCTACAAGTCGCACTTCCTGGAGCGTTGCTTCCGCGATATTCACACCGGTTCGAAGCACTTCACGTTGTCGCCTTTGAACTTGCACGGTATCGGCAAGTACTACCTGGATAAAACCAACGTACTGGCCGCGGCGTAACAGCGGATAAATAAAGCGGGCGCGTTTACAAGTGAAAGTTCACAGGGATCGATAACGCGCCCGTCTTTAGTTGCACCTTTATTTTCTTAAAACTCAAACTTTTGTGCTCGCAGCAAAGAGTCAAGGGAGTGCCACATGCTTGCTCGAAACATTATCAAGTCGCTGATCTTTATTGTTCTTGTGGTGGTGTTGTCCGCTGCACTGGGCTGGCGTTTCTGGTCGCCGCCACCGGCGGCGGCCGAGCAACGGATCCCCAGCACCCGGGTCGGTCTGGCCGTGGTCAAAAAACAGCCTTACACCTACTACCTCGAGGCCATCGGCAAACTCGAAGCCCAGCGTCAGGTGCTGGTGTCGGCTGAAGTCAGCGGCAAAGTGGTGGATATCGATTTCGAGTCCGGCGATGAAGTGAAGGCGGGGCAAGTGCTGCTCAAGCTCAACGACGCGCCGGAGCAAGGCGAACTGGTGCGCCTGAAAGGCGAGTACGAATCGGCCAAGGCCCAGTTCGCCCGGGTCCAGGAACTGGCCAAGACCGGCGCCGAAAGTCGTCGCGCCTTCGACAGTGCCCGCGCTCAATACGACGCGGCCAAAGGCGACATGGAGCGCATGCAGGCGCAGATCGCTCAACGCCATATCCGCGCGCCGTTCGCCGGCACCCTCGGCATTCGCCAGGCGCACCTGGGCCAATACCTGCAGGCCGGCAGCGCGGTGGCAACCCTGACCGATCCGGGCGTGCTGCGCGTCAACTTCACCCTCGCCGAGCGCGATGGCTCGCAAGTGCAACTGGGCCAGACCGTGCAGGCCAAGGTCGATGCCTGGGGTGATGTGACCTTCGCCGGCAAGATCGTCGCGGTCGATCCGCAGATCAACCAGTCCCACACCATTAACGTGCAAGCGGTCATTACCGACACGCAAAAACGCCTGCGTCCCGGCATGTACGCACGGGTCTCGGTGACCCTGCCGCAGACCGCCGAGCTGCTGATTCCGGAAACCGCGATCACCTACAACGCCTACGGCGAAAGCGTGTTCTCGGTCTACACCGACGAGGCCGGCGTGCAGAAGGTCAAGCGTGAAAGCATCAAGGTCGGCGAGCGCCGCGATGGCTGGGCGGTGGTCGACAAGGGCCTAACCGAAGGCGTGCAAGTGGTGACGTCCGGTCAGCTCAAGCTCCACGACGGCGTGGCGGTGGAAGGTGTCCCGGACACGATTGCTCTTAAACTCAGTGGGCTGGAAAAATGAATTTCACCGACCTCTTTCTTCGCCGCCCGGTGCTGGCCGTGGTGGTCAGCACGCTGATCCTGCTGTTCGGGGTGCGCGCGCTGATGAATCTGCCGATCCGCCAGTACCCGATGCTGGAAACGTCGACCATCACGGTCACGACCCAGTATCCCGGCGCCTCTTCGGAACTGATGCAAGGCTTCGTCACGCAGCCGATCAGCCAGGCCGTGGCCTCGGTCGAGGGCATCGACTATCTGTCGTCGGCCTCGACCCAGGGCCGCAGCCAGGTGACGATCCGCATGGCACTCAACAGTGACTCCATCGCGGCGCTGACCGAGGTCATGGCCAAGGTCAACCAGATCAAATACCGCTTGCCGAAGGACGCGTACGACCCGGTGGTGGAGCGCACGTCCGGCGGCTTCACCAGCGTGGCCTACGTCGCGTTCGCCAGTTCCAACCTGACCATCCCGGAGATGTCGGATTACATCTCCCGCGTCGTCGAGCCGATGTTCGCCGGCATCGAAGGCGTGGCCAAGATCAACATCATGGGCGAGCAGAAACTGTCCATGCGCCTGTGGCTCGATCCGCAGCGTCTGGCCGGTTACGGCATGACCGGGCAGGACGTTTCGGCGGCCATTGAAGGCAACAACTTCCAGGCGGCTCCGGGTCAGGTCAAAGGCCTGTACGTGGTCAGCAACCTGCGGGTCAACACCGACCTGAACAGCGTCGAAGATTTCCGCGACATGGTGCTGCGCAACGACAACGGCCACATCATCCGTGTGCGTGACGTCGGCACCGTGGAGCTGAACGCCGCCTCCACCGACACCAGCGGCGCGATGAGCGACGTACCGGCGCTGTTCCTTGGCCTGGACGCCGCACCGACCGGCAACCCGCTGGTGATCGTCAAACGCGTGCGCGAATTGCTGCCGCAGATCCAGGAAACCCTGCCACCGGGCGTGACCGTGCAGATCCCGTTCGAAGTGGCGCACTTCATTCAGTCGTCGATCGACGAGGTGAGCTACACCCTGCTCGAAGCGCTGGTGATCGTGGTGCTGGTGATTTACCTGTGCCTGGGCACGTTCCGCACTGTGCTGATTCCGCTGGTGACGATTCCGCTGTCGATGCTCGGCGCGGCGATGCTGATGCAGATGTTTGGCTTCAGCCTCAATCTGCTGACCTTGCTGGCGATGGTTTTGGCCATCGGGTTGGTGGTGGACGACGCCATCGTCGTGGTGGAAAACGTCCACCGTCACATTGAAGAGGGCAAGAGCCCGTTCGAGGCGGCGCTGATCGGCGCCCGTGAAGTGGCGGGGCCGGTGGTGGCGATGACCTTCACCCTGGCGGCGGTGTACGCGCCAATTGGCTTGATGGGCGGCCTCACCGGCACGCTGTTCAAGGAGTTCGCGCTGACCCTGGCCGGCGCCGTGGTGATTTCCGGCATCGTCGCGCTGACCCTGTCGCCGATCATGAGTACCCGTCTGCTGGACGCGAAAACCAGCGAAGGTTTCATGGCGGTCAAGGCAGATCGATTCTTCCAGTACCTGTCCCGTCGTTATGGCGCGCTGCTCGGCGGTTCGCTGGCGCGGCGCTGGATCAGCCTGAGCGTGGCGCTGGTGATCTTCTTCAGCCTGCCGTTCCTCTATCGCTCGGCGCAGACCGAACTGGCGCCGCTGGAAGACCAGAACATCCTGCTGACCGCGATCAAGGCACCGCAGCACGCCAACCTGAATTACCTCGAAGCCTACGCCCACGAGCTGTACAAGACCTTCAACGAAATCCCCGAGGGTTACAGCAACTGGGTGGCGAACGGTTCCGACGGTCTGTCCAACAGCGTCGGCGGGATCAACCTGGTGGACTGGGAAAAGCGCGGCCGCGATGCCAACACCATCCAGCCTGACTTGCAGGCGCGGGTGAACCAGATCGAAGGCACGAGCATTTTCGTGTTCCAGATGCCGCCGCTGCCGGGCTCCACCGGTGGCCTGCCGGTGCAGATGGTGATCCGCAGCGATCAGGAATACCTGGCGCTGTACAACGTGATGGATCAGCTCAAGCAAGCCGCGCAGGCCAGCGGTCTGTTCGCGGTGGTCGACAGTGATCTGGACTTCAACAACCCGGTGGTGGAAATCCAGGTCGACCGGGCCAAGGCCAACGCGCTGGGCATCCGCATGCAGGACATCGGCGAAACGCTGAACAGCCTGATCGGTGAGAAGTACGTCAACCGGTTCTCGTTCCATGGTCGCTCCTACGACGTGATCCCGCAGTCGGTGTCGGCGGATCGCCTGACTCCGGAAACCCTGAAGCTGTATTACGTGAAGGACCAGAAGGGCAATCCGGTGCCGCTGTCGACGCTGGCCACCCTCAGCGTCAAGGTCGAGCCGAATCGCCTGACCCAGTTCAACCAGCAGAACTCCGCCACGTTCCAGGCCATCCCGGCGCCGGGCGTGACGTTGGGTGATGCAGTGGGCTTCCTGCAAAAACAATCGGAAGGTTTCCCCGCCGGCTTCAGTTTCGACTGGCAGTCCGACGCCCGCCAATACGTGCAGGAAGGCAACAGCCTGGCGTTCACCTTCGGCCTGGCCCTGGTGATCATCTATCTGGTGCTGAGCGTGCAATACGAGAGCTTCCGCGATCCGTTCATCATCCTGATCAGCGTGCCGTTGTCGATCTGCGGGGCCCTGGTGCCGCTGGCGCTGGGCATGACGTCGATGAACATCTACACCCAGATCGGCCTGATCACGCTGATCGGTCTGATCAGTAAGCACGGGATCCTGATGGTCGCGTTCGCCAACGAGTTGCAGCGCCAGCAAGGCATGGACCGCGTGCAAGCCATTCAGCATGCCGCGCAGGTGCGGCTGCGGCCGATCCTGATGACCACTGCGGCAATGGTGGTCGGCCTCGCGCCGCTGTTGTTCGCCAGCGGTGCCGGCGCCAACAGCCGCTTCGGCCTGGGCCTGGTGATTGTTGTGGGGATGCTGATCGGCACCTTGTTCACCCTGTTCATTCTGCCGTCGGTGTACACGCTGCTCAGTTCGATCAAGCAACCGAGCCACGCACCCGAAGCCGAGCCGGCCGGCGTGCCGCAACCCATCCTGTGAGGACGTGACATGCATTCGATTACACGTTTGATGCTGGCGCCGCTGGCGGCGTCCATCCTGTTGGCGGCCGGTTGTGTGAACTACGCCGGGATCGATCATCAGGGCAAATTGCTGGCGGTCGGCGATGCGCCGTCCGACAGCCTGAAAGACAAACTGCCGCCGGCCCAATGGCCGCGTGCGGACTGGTGGACATCGCTGGGCGACCCACGTCTGGGTGCTCTGATCGAAGAGGCGTATGCCAGCAACCCGGACTTGCAGGAAGTCGCTGCCCGGGTCGCGAAGGCCAACGCATTTCTCGACCTGCGCGACGCCGAGCGTTATCCGGAAATGGACGCATCGGCGGGTGTCACTCGCGGTCGGCTGTCGCGCTTCGAGGACTACAGCGGCGAGGGCCACAAGTACTTCACCGCACGCAATCTGGCGGTCAATTTCAGCTACACCTTCGACCTCTGGGGCGGCCAGCGTGCCGCGTGGGAATCGGCGCTCAACAGCGCACGAGCGGCGGAAGTCGATCTGCAATCGTCGCGGCTGATTCTCGCGGTCAACGTGGTCAAGGCCTACAACCAGTTGGCGTATGCGTGGCAGGTCTCGGAGCTCAATCAACGGGATCTCGAACGCCTGAGCAAACTGGTGGACCTGACGGATTCACGTTACGGCTCGGGCCTCGACAACCTGTCGCAACTCAAGCAGGTGCAGAGCCTCAAGGCGCGTTCGGAATCGACGCTGATCGGCGCCAACGAAGACATCGAAATCGCCCGCCTGCAGTTGTCGGCGCTGATCGGCAAGGGCGTCGATCGTGCGCACACGCTCGAGCGTCCGTCGAATCTGCAAGCCAGTGTGGTGGCCTTGCCAGCGCAGTTGCCGGCTCAACTATTGGGTCGTCGTCCGGACATCGTCGCCGCACGTTGGCGCGTGGAGGCCGAGACTAAAAACGTCGAGGCGGTGAAGACCACGTTCTACCCGAACATCAATCTGGTGGCAGCGGCGGGTTCCCATGCATTGACCGGTGATGCGCTGTTAGCCGGGGTCAGCAAGTTCTGGAACGTGGCGCCGACGGTGTCACTGCCGATCTTCGATGCCGGGCGTCTGCGCTCGGATCTCAAGGCCGGCAATGCCGAACTCGACAGCTCCATCGCACAGTACAACCGGGTGCTGAATTCGGCCCTGCACGAGGTGGCGATTTCGGTGACGCAGTTGCGTTCGTTCGAGCAGCAGATCGTCGTGCAGCGCGATGCCTGTGCAATTGCCCAGTCGTCCTACGATCTGTCGCAGTCGCGCTACAAGGCCGGGGAGGACACGTTCCTCGATGCGCTTAACATCGAGCAACAATTGATTCAGGACGAAATGCGCCTGGTCTTCCTCAACAGCAAGCACATCGACAGCTCGGTTTCGTTGATGGCAGCGCTGGGCGGCGGGTTCCAGGCGCCTGCGCTGGAGACCGCGCAGAGCAGCGATTTGTAGTTGTTTTGCGGGACGCCGCCTCCGGGACGGCTGTCGCGGGGAAAAAACATCTTGTGTATAGTCTTACTGTTCTCGTATAGACGAATACAAGACGGATTTTTCCCGCCTATATCATCAAGGGTACCTACCTATGAACGTCCCGAATCATCCCAATCAGGATCAGATCCTTCTGGAAAATGTGCTGTCCGCATTGGGAAGCCCGCTGCGCCTGACCGTGTTGAAAGTATTGGCCGATGGCCAGGAACATCCGTGCGGCCGGATCCTCAAGGGTGCATCGAAGTCGACCATGACCCACCACTGGCGGGTTCTGCGTGACAGCGGTCTGATTTGGCAGCGCCCTTACGGTCGGGAAAACCTGCTGTCCCTGCGTCGTGAAGACATGGACGTGCGTTTTCCGGGCCTGCTCGACTCGCTGCTGTCGGCGGTCAAGACCGATGAACAGACCATCAGCGTCATCAGCAAACACGAAGTGACCGAAGAAGTCGGAGCCGAGTGACAGACACCGCCGGTGAAGGGTTGGCCTTCCACGGCAACCAACAATTCACCATCACCAGGAAGGTGTGAGCGGGTATGGATACAAGTCATTACTGGTCATCGCGACCGCTGTCGGAATTGACCGGCTCCGAGCATCACTGGCTGTTTTTGCCCGGGGCACTGACCCCACGTCTGAAAGCCATGGGCGATTATTCAATCGAAGTCGTCGAGCAGTCCCATGGCCCGCTCGACCCTGAAGAAGCGCAAGCGCTGAACGTGCCGTCAAACACCATTGGCTGGGTGCGCGAAGTGGTGATGAAGCTCGATGGCGAGGCATGTGTCGCGGCGCGCAGCCTGACCAGCGTGCCGGCGCTGAATGGCGACTGGGCGGAGCTGAACGGCTACGGCCGTCGACCGCTGGCCGAGATTCTCTACACCTCGGAGCAGACCCTGCGCGAACCCTTCCAATGTGCCTTGCTGCCGCCCGTTGCGCCGTTGGCCGCGCTGTCCTATCGCTACGCGCCGCAAGCCGAACGTCTGTTGGCGCGGCGTTCGCGTTTCACCCGCAATGGTTCGGCGCTGCTGGTCAGCGAGTGCTTTCTGCCAGCGTTCTGGGCTCGGGTCGAGTACGCTCAGGCGCTCAAGTCGGCCTGATGAAATGAAACCTGCGGAAGCGAACCCCCGCAGGTTTTTTTTCGCCGGTTTTTCAGAGCCGGATCACCGCTTCGATCTGCTTGATGGCCGGCGTCAGCGCTAGCGCCAGTTGCTCGGCTTTCGAGGTCGGACGCATGGTTCTCGACGAGCGCAGAAACAACGGATCATCGAAGCGCTTGCGCAGCCGTGCCAGCGATCCGCTGATGGCGGGTTGTTTGACGTGCAGACGTTCGGCCGTGCGCGACACGCTGCGTTCGCGGAACAGCACCAGGAAAATGATGATCAGGTTCAGGTCGATATCCGCGAAGTTGTCTTCATTGAATAGCATGGTTACATCCCTGTCATGACCCGCCGGCCGGCTTCAGCCGAAGCCGGCGGGTGTCTGAATCACTGCTCGGGTGCCAGGCGCAGTTCGTCGTTCAGACGGTAGTAACTGCGGTTGAAATAGACCAGGCCTTCCGTGGCCTCGCTGTGTTGCTGCAGTTCGAGGATTTCACAGTAGAAGATGCTGTGGGTGCCGACCTCGTCGACCTTGCTGACCCGGCAATCGAGGCTGACCAGCGCCTCCTCGATCACCGGCGAACCGGTCTTGAGGGTCTGGCAGTTCACGCTGGAAAAACGCTCCTGCATGCTCAACTGCCGATTGGCGAATGCGCCGGAGGTCGACTGGTGGTCGCCAGTCAGCACGTTCACGCACAGCACGCCATTGGTCTTGAAATGCTCGTGATTGGACGACGAGCGATTGACGCACACCAGCAGCGTCGGCGGTGAATCCGTCACGCTGCACACCGCCGACGCGGTAAAGCCGAAACGCCCCGCAGGGCCATCGGTCGTGACGATGGTGACGGCACTCCCCAGCATCGCCATTGCATTACGAAACTCCGTTGAATCAACCATCGCGTCACCTCATTCCATGTAGGTTTAATGGAGCCGATCCGTTCTCCCTTGTCCGTTGTCGTTGTGCGAAAACGGGTATCGGGCAACACGTTCGCTCTGGCGATATAGTACGTATGTATACGTACCTTGCAAGCTATTCCTTGTGCTTATTTTGCCGAAGAAAAAAACATGTTTACGGGAGTGCCAAGGCTTGCAACAAGGCTGTGGCATAGGGCGGCAACGCGGCGAAGTCGCGGGCGCACAGCAACAGTTTGCGCCTGGCCCAGCCTTCATTCATCGGCAGGGTCTTGAAGGCTTGCGGCGCAGCGCGCTGAACCGCCGCCAGCGGCACGATGCCCAGGCCGGCACCTCGGGCCACCATGCGCATCACGCCGTTGAAGCCATCGGCACGGATGCGGATCTGCATCCGCGAGCCGCTGTGCAGCGCCTGCTCTTCCAGGTAAATCGCCAAAGCGCTGTCGGCCTGCAGCCCGACAAAGTCATGGCGCAGAGCGTCGCTGAAACTGACTTCAGTCGCCTCGGACAGTGGATGATCCAAAGGCAGAATCAGCACCAGCGGGTCGTCGCGAAAGGCGCGGGTCTGCAAGTCGGTGGTGTCGATCGCGTCGGACACAATGCCCAGATCTGCCGCGCCCTGACGCAAGGCATGGGTGATGCGGGCGCTGGGCAGTTCCTGCAGATCGATGTCGAGGTTGGGATGCTCCCGCAGAAAATCCGCCAGCACCTCCGGCAGGTATTCACTGAGCGCCGTGGTGTTACACAGCAGGCGCACCTGGCCTCTGACGCCGCGGGCATATTCGGCCAGATCCTGTTGCAGACGTTCAGCCTGTTGCAGCATCACCCGCGCATGTTGCGCCAGGGCTTTGCCGGCCGGCGTCGGCGTGACACCACGGCGCCCGCGCTCAAGAAACTCGGTGCCCAGCGAAGCTTCCATCGCCCGGATCCGCGCACTGGCCGCCGCCAGCGACAGATGACTGCGCGCGGCGCCGGCGGTGATGTTGCCGCTGTCGAGGATGTGCAAATAGAGGCGCAGGTCGGTGAGGTCGAAGTGCATGGGGCAGCCTCAATATCAGTGGTGTCGGTCCCGACGAAGAGGCCAGTGGCCGCGAAAAATCAACAAGCCTCTTGTATAGATAGAGGCTGCCTCAGTGTATGACAGATTTTCAGTTCATCCGCGCAGGCGCATAGTATGGCCATGAACGCACTCGCCGATTTCTATCAAAACCTCGGTCTGACCCTGTCATTGCTGGTGATCACGACCTTCGTCGTCGCCGGCATGATCAAGGGCGTGATCGGCCTCGGCCTGCCCACCGTCGCCATGGGGCTGCTCGGTCTGGCTATGGCACCGTCGCAGGCTGCGGCGTTGCTGATCATTCCGGCAACCCTCACCAACGTCTGGCAACTGGCGTTCGGCGGACATTTGCAGGGGCTGGTGAAACGGCTGTGGCCGATGCTGCTGGCGATCTTCCTCGGCACGGCCATCGGCACCTTGTGGATCGGCATGGCAGGCGGGCATTGGGTGGTGCGCGGACTTGGCGCGGCGCTATTGCTCTATGCGTTGAGCGGATTGTTCCTGCCGACGCTGAGTGTCAGTCGCCGCCATGAACCATGGCTGGGGCCGCTGTGTGGCGTGATCACCGGCGTCATCACTTCGGCGACGGGGGTGTTCGTGATTCCCGTCGTCCCGTACATGCAGGCCCTGGGCTTGAGCCGTGATGAACTGGTGCAGGCGCTGGGGCTGTCCTTCACCGTATCGACCCTGGCGCTGGCCGGCGGATTGCTCTGGCGCGGGTCGCTCGGCGGCACGGAACTGAGTGCTTCGCTGCTGGCGCTGATCCCCGCTGTCCTCGGCATGTGGCTCGGCCAATGGCTGCGCCAGCGCATCAGCGCCGCGCTGTTCAAGCGAGTGTTTTTCATCGGTCTGGGCGCGCTCGGCGCCCATCTGCTGATCAGCGGTTAGCGGACGACGGGCTGAGCATTTCAATCGGGCGGATATCAAAATCCCGCTCCAGGTATTCCATGCGCTGGGCCAGGAACTGCTGCATGTGCGGCAGGTTCGAGTGCACGTCCAGATGCGCCTGGCTTTCCCAGATCTCGTAGAAGATGAACAGGGTCGGGTCTTCCTTGTCGCGCAGCATGTGGTACTCGATGCAGCCGGGTTCGGCGCGGCTCGGCTCGACGTAGGCGCGGAAAAACGCTTCGAAAGCCTCGGCTTTTTCCGGGCGGGTCTTGGCGTGCAGGATGAAACCCTGGCGTTCGCTCATCGCAAAAAACTCCTCAGATTCAGATGGCGGCCAATCCTACGGCAACAATCGGCAATCGATTCGTGCGTTTTACTCAAATGATTTTTGCGCCGTCGGTGCTTATTCCGCGCGAGGCGGATCGCTAATCTGCCGCCATTGCATTTTTCCCCTTCTCCATCCAGCGCTCTGCGCTGCGCATCGGAATCCGATCGAGGCTCTCCCATGAAAAAAGTGCTGTTGCTCAATGGCGGTAAAAAATTCGCCCACTCCGACGGTCGCTACAACACCACCCTGCACGAAGCGGCGTTGAGCGTGCTGGATCGTGGCGGTCTCGACGTCAAGACCACCTTCATCGACGAGGGTTACGACGTCGCCGAAGAAGTGGCCAAATTCCTCTGGGCCGACGTGATCATTTATCAGATGCCGGGCTGGTGGATGGGCGCACCGTGGACCGTGAAAAAGTACATCGACGAAGTCTTCACCGAAGGCCACGGCAGCCTCTACGCCAGCGATGGCCGCACCCGTTCCGACGCGTCGCAGAAGTACGGCAGCGGCGGTCTGATCCACGGCAAGCAGTACATGCTGTCGCTGACCTGGAACGCACCGCAGCAGGCGTTCGATGACCCGACCGATTTCTTCGAAGCCAAAGGCGTGGACGCCGTGTACTTCCCGTTCCACAAGGCCAACGAGTTTCTCGGCATGACCGGCCTGCCGACGTTCCTCTGTGTGGACGTGATGAAGCGCCCTAACATCGAGGCCGACGTGGCGCGTTACGAGCAGCATCTGACCGAGGTGTTTGGCCTCAAGGCCTGACGCTCGGCTACTATCGAAGGCCTGAGCTTGCGCAGCAGGCCTTTCGATTCGAGGACACCCGTGAAAGCCAGATCCGATGAGTTGCAGATTTTCGTCTGCGTGATCGAATGCGGTTCGATTTCCGCCGCCGCCGAGCAGGTCGGACAGACGCCGTCGGCGGTCAGCCGCACGCTGTCGCGACTGGAAGCCAAGCTCGACACCACGCTGATCAACCGCACCACTCGGCGCATGGACCTGACCGAGGAGGGCAAGTACTTCTTCGAACAGGCCAAGCTGATCCTCGACCAGATGGACCAGCTCGAAGAGCGCCTGTCTTCGCGCCAGCAGACGCCATCAGGACGGCTGCGGATCAACGCCGCGTCGCCGTTCATGCTCCACGCCGTCGTGCCGTACATCGACGAATTCCGCCGGCTGTACCCGGACATCCAGCTCGAACTCAACAGCAATGACCTGATCATTGACCTGCTGGAACAAAGCACCGACGTTGCTATCCGCATCGGCACCCTCGCCGATTCGACGTTGCATGCCCGCTCGCTGGGTTGCAGTCCGCTGCTGATCGTCGCCAGTCCAGCGTATGTGGAAAAACACGGTGCGCCGCGCGAAGTGGCCGATCTGAGCGAGCACACCTTGCTTGGCTTCACCCAGAACGAAGGCCTCAACCAGTGGCCGCTGCGTTACGTTCACGGTGACCGTTGGCCGATCACCCCGGCAATCAGCGCCTCCAGCGGCGAGACGGTTCGTCATCTCGCACTGGAAGGCCAGGGCATCGCCTGCCTCTCGCACTTCATGACCATCGACGACATTCGCGCCGGGCGCCTCAAGGTGTTGCTGGCGGAATTCAACAGCGGTTATCGCCAGCCGATCAACGCGGTGTACTACCGCAACTCGCAGCTGGCGCTGCGCATCCAGTGCTTCCTGGACTTCATCCAGAGCAAACTGGCGGCTTACGCCAGCGCTGATTTCAAGGGCTGATTCGTGATCCCTGCGCAACAGTGATTTGGTTTTGGGCGGGTTTTTCCACAGGACTCGCCGGTCGATACTCGCTCCATCACTTACTCACGCAGGGAGTTTCTCCATGAACGTATTCGTCACCGGCGCTGCCGGTTTTATCGGCGGCTCCATCGCCACCGCTCTGGTCCAGGCCGGCCACACCGTCACCGGTCTGGTGCGCAGCGCCGAACAGGCCAATGAGCTGAAAGCGCTGGGCATCACCCCGGTATTCGGCACCCTCGACGACAAGACACTGCTGGCCGAACAGGCCCGCGCCGCCGACGCCGTGATCAACGCCGCCAGCAGCGACCATCGCGGTGCGGTCGAAGCCCTGCTCGATGCCCTGCGCGGCTCGAACAAAGTGTTCCTGCACACCAGCGGTTCGAGCATCGTCGGCGATGCGTCCGGCGGCAAATCCAGCGACGTCATCTACTTCGAAGACAACCTGCCGGAGCCGACCGTCGACAAGGCCGCACGGGTGGCCATCGACAACCTGATCCTCGCCGCCGCGCAGGACGGCGTGAACTCGGCCGTCATCTGCAACACCCTGATTTACGGCCACAGCCTGGGCGTCAATCGCGACAGCGTGCAGCTGCCGCGTCTGCTGAAGCAGGCACGTAAAAGCGGCGTGGTTCGTCACGTCGGCACCGGTCAGAACATCTGGTCCAACGTGCACATCGAAGATGTCGTGGCGCTGTACCTGCTGGCCCTGACCAAAAACGTACCGGGCACCTTCTACTTCGTCGAAAGCGGCGAAGCGTCGTTCATCGACATGACCACCGCCATGGCCGAAGCCCTGAATCTGGGCCAGCCACAAGACTGGCCACTGAAAGATGCCGAAGCCGAGTGGGGCTACGAAATGGCCAACTACGGCCTCGGCTCCAACAGCCGCGTACGCGGCAAACACGCCCGCGAACTGCTCGGCTGGGCGCCGAAGCGCACGTCGGTGGTTGAATGGATTCGTAACGAAATGGTGTGAGGGTTGATTAAACCCGAGAGGGCTTTGCGACTAACCTGTGAACGGCTGCCTTTGGGCAGCCGTTTGTGTTTTTGGATTTGTCTTGGCGCTGAGATTGAGTGAATTCGCCACTTTTTCAGAAACTGAATGACGACTCTATTCGGCCAGAGAAAGATGCAGAAACTTGCTGTCCTTGAGCTTCAGCTTGCGTTCAATCGATTCAACGCTCTGACCCGTTTCGATGGCTGTCGAACTGGCAATCGCGCGTATCAACGCTTCGGCAGTGAGCTTTTTGGGGCGGCGGCGCGGAGCAGTCATGGCAGGAACTCGATAGAAAGCGTCTGCCGAGTATAGCGTTTGGACTGATGTTGAAAACCTTGTGGTCTGGGCGAAACCTTCAGCCGGGTCATGAAAATCCCACCCCGCGATTTTCATTATTCGCGACAAGGCATATCCAAAAACGACAACCCTTATCCCTCCACGAAAATTACTTTCACTTGGTTTGAAAACTCGATCTCGAAATGATTTATGAGTTTCACAACCCATTCGAACGTGACCCTTTCGAGGAGTACCGCATGACACCGTCCTTCGGCTATTGGCTGCTGGTGTACGCCGCCGTTGCCATCATCGCCCTGATCGTTCTGATCGCCCGTTACCGGCTCAATCCGTTCATTGTAATCACCCTGATTTCCATCGGCCTGGCGCTGGTGGCGGGGATGCCGCCGTCCGGGGTGGTGGGGGCGTACGAGGCCGGGGTGGGCAAGACGCTGGGGCACATTGCGCTGGTGGTGGCGCTGGGGACGATGCTCGGCAAGATGATGGCCGAGTCCGGCGGGGCCGAGCAGATGGCGCGGACGCTGATCGAGCGCTTCGGCGAGAAGAACGCGCACTGGGCGATGGTGTGCATTGCGTTTCTGGTGGGGCTGCCGCTGTTTTTCGAAGTCGGTTTCGTGTTGCTGGTGCCGATTGCCTTTACCGTGGCGCGGCGGGTCGGCGTGTCGATTCTGATGGTCGGTCTGCCGATGGTCGCCGGGCTGTCGGTGGTGCATGCGCTGGTGCCGCCGCACCCGGCGGCGATGCTGGCGGTGCAGGCCTATCAGGCGTCGGTCGGGCAGACCTTGCTGTACGCAATTGCCATCGGCATTCCGACGGCGATCATTGCCGGCCCCCTGTACGCCAAGTTCATTGTGCCGCGCATTCAGTTGCCGGCGGATAACCCGCTGGAAAAACAATTTCTCGAACGCGAACCCCGCGACAGCCTGCCGGGTTTCGGCATCACCATGGCGACCATTCTGTTGCCGGTGGTGCTGATGCTGATCGGCGGCTGGGCCAACCTGATTGCCACGCCGGGCAGCGCTTTCAATCAATTCCTGTTGTTCATCGGCAACTCGGTGATCGCGCTGTTGCTGGCGACGCTGTTGAGCTTCTGGACGCTCGGCATTGCCCAGGGTTTCAACCGCGAATCGATCCTCAAATTCACCAACGAATGCCTGGCACCGACCGCCAGCATCACCTTGCTGGTGGGCGCCGGTGGCGGGCTGAACCGGATTCTGGTGGAGGCCGGCGTCACCGATCAGATCGTCGGCCTGGCCCACGAATTTCACCTGTCGCCGCTGATCATGGGCTGGCTATTCGCCGCGTTGATGCGCATCGCCACCGGTTCGGCCACGGTCGCGATGACCACGGCTTCTGGCGTGGTCGCGCCCGTGGCCATCGGTCTGGGTTATCCCCACCCGGAACTGCTGGTGCTGGCGACCGGCGCGGGCTCGGTTATCTTTTCCCACGTCAACGACGGCGGCTTCTGGTTGATCAAGGAATACTTCAACATGACCGTGGCCCAGACGTTCAAGACCTGGACGGTGCTGGAAACCCTGATCTCGATTGTCGCTTTCGCCCTGACCGTCGGTCTTTCTTACCTGCTGTAGTCGGAGTTATCCGCCATGGACATCCTTTATCAGATCCGCGCCCGTCAGGATTCCTTCAGCGCCGGTGAAGGACGCATCGCCCGTCTGATGCTCGACGACGTAGGATTTGCCGCCTCCGCCAGCCTCGAAGACCTGGCGCAGCGGGCCGAAGTCAGCACCGCCACGCTGTCGCGCTTCGCCCGCACCGTCGGCTGTCGCGACCTGCGCGACCTGCGTCTGCAACTGGCCCAGGCCAGCGGCGTCGGCAGCCGTTTCCTCGACCCGGCGGGCACGCCCGAGCAGTCGGCGTTTTACGGGCAGATCGTCGGCGATATCGAAACCACCCTGCGTCAGCATCTGGCGGCGTTCGATGAATCGCGCTTCGCCGATGCGGTGAAACTGCTGGGCCAGGCGCGGATGATCCACGCCTTCGGCATCGGCGGTTGCTCGACCCTGTGCAGCGATGAGTTGCAGGTGCGACTGGTGCGTCTCGGCTACCCGATTGCGGTGTGCCACGACGCGGTGATGATGCGTGTCACCGCCGCCAGCCTCAGCGCCGAGCAGGTGGTGATCGTCTGTTCGCTGACCGGCATCACCCCGGAGTTGCTGGAGACCGTAGCGCTGGCGCGCAACTACGGCGCACGGATTCTCGCCATCACCCGCGCCGACTCGCCGCTGGCGGAACTGGCCGACATCGTCCTGCCGCTGCAAGGCGCCGAGACCTCGTTCATCTACAAACCGACGGCGGCGCGCTACGGCATGCTGCTCGCCATCGACGTGCTGGCCACTGAGCTTGCGCTGGCCAATCCTGAAGACAATCAAGAACGTCTGCGGCGGATCAAACTCGCCCTCGACGAATACCGTGGCGGCGACGATCACCTGCCGCTGGGAGACTGACATGCTGTACGACACCCTGATTCGCAACGCCCTGGTCATCGACGGCAGCAACAACCCCGGTTACGCCGCCGACGTGGCGATCCTCGACGGCCGCATCGCGCGCATCGGCGACTTGGGCGATGCCCGCGCCACCGATGAAATCGACGCCGCCGGCCGCGTGCTGGCGCCGGGCTTCATCGACGTGCACACCCACGACGACACCGTGGTGATCCGCCAGCCGCAGATGCTGCCCAAGCTCAGCCAGGGCGTGACCACGGTGATTGTCGGCAACTGCGGGATCAGCGCGGCGCCGGTCAGTTTGCGCGGCGATCCGCCGGATCCGATGAACCTGCTCGGCTCGGCGGCGGCGTTCGTTTATCCACGCTTCAGCGATTATCGGGCGGCGGTCGAGGCGGCCAATCCCACGCTGAACGTAGCGGCACTGGTCGGCCACACGGCGCTGCGCAGCAATCATCTTGATGATCTGTTTCGCACCGCGACTGACGCTGAAATCACCGCCATGCGCGAGCAGTTGCGTGAAAGCCTGGAGGCGGGCGCCCTTGGGTTATCCACAGGTCTGGCCTATGCGAGTGCGTTCTCGGCATCCACCGACGAAGTCATGCAACTGACCGAAGAATTGAATTCGTTCGGCGCGGTGTACACGACCCACCTGCGCAGTGAATTCGAACCGGTGCTGGAAGCAATGGACGAGGCCTTCCGCATCGGCCGCCACGCCCAGTCACCGGTGATCATTTCCCACCTCAAATGTGCCGGCGCCGGTAACTGGGGGCGCAGTCCGCAGTTGCTCGCTTCGCTGGAAGAGGCGGCGAAAAATCACCCGGTCGGCTGCGATTGCTATCCGTATGCGGCGAGTTCTTCGACGCTGGATCTGAAGCAGGTCACCGACGCCCACCGCATCACCATCACCTGGTCGACGCCGCATCCGGATATGGGCGGTCGTGACCTGATAGACATCGCCGCCGAATGGAACCTGTCATTGTTCGACGCCGCCAAACGCCTGCAACCGGCGGGCGCGGTGTATTACGGGATGGACGAGAACGACGTGCGCCGGATCCTCGCTCATCCGCTGTCGATGGTCGGCTCCGACGGCCTGCCGGAAGACCCGTTCCCCCATCCGCGCCTGTGGGGAGCTTTCCCACGGGTGCTCGGACATTTCAGTCGTGATGTCGGGCTGTTTCCGCTGCACACCGCGGTGCACAAGATGACCGGTCTGTCGGCGGCGCGTTTCGGCCTGAAAGACAGGGGAGAGATTCGTGAAGGGCACTGGGCGGATCTGGTGTTGTTCGATCCGGCGACGGTGCGTGACGTGGCGGATTTCAACGACCCGCAGCGTGCCGCGCAAGGCATCGACGGGGTGTGGATCAATGGTGTGTTGAGTTATCGCGACGGCCAGGCCAACGGGCAAACAGCAGGGCGGTTCCTGGCGCGCCAGGGCGATCTGCGCGACGGCTTTCGTTGAATTTTGCTGACTGCGTCACGGTGATGGCACATTGCAATTAAAGAAAGCCATCACCAAGCCGAATTGCTGACATCCACCCCGGCTACACTCTGGGGCCAATCAGTCAGGGAGCAACCCATGAGCTTCGGCAAAACCACCCCGATCCTGCGGATTTTCGATGAAGCCAAAGCCGTGGAGTTCTACGTCGACTTCCTCGGCTTCAAGATCGACTGGCAGCATCGTTTCGAACCCGGTTTCCCGTTGTACCTGCAGGTTTCGCGCGGCGAGTGTGTGCTGCATCTGTCCGAACACCACGGCGATGCGACACCGGGTTCGGCCCTGCGGATCGAGACCGATGAGCTGGAGGCGTTTCAGCAGCAGTTGCTGGCCAAGGAATACAAGTTTTCGCATCCACAGATTCAGGCCATGCCGTGGGGCAGCCAGGACATGACCATCGCCGATCCGTTCGGCAATCGTCTGGTGTTCACCAACGCGATCAGCCTCTAGCCGTCGTTCGAGACCCGGTGAGCCTGCCGAAACTCACCGGGCGGCATGCCGCGTCGGCTCTTGAAGGCGCGGTGAAAGGAGCGTGATTCGCTGAAGCCCAGATACTGGGCGATGTCCTGAATCGGCAGGGTGCTGTTGAGCAGGTAATGCTCGGCCAGTTCCTGGCGCAGTTCATCGAGAATCTGCTGATACGACGTGCCGGCCTGATGCAACTGGCGTTGCAGCGTGCGTACCGACACGGCGAGATGTTCGGCCACCTGTTCCTTGCGCGGCAGGCCTTCCTTGAGCAACTGGCGCAGGATGCTTTTGACCCGCTGCTCCAGCGACGCATCCTCCAGCGTCGCCATCAAACTCTGCGCGTGTTCCTCCAGGGTGCGCAGCAAATGTGCATCGGCCTGGCGCAACGGCAACTGCAAATACGGCAACGGCACGATCAGTGCGGAATACGCCTGATCGAACAGCACCGGGCATTCAAAAAACTGTTCGTACTGCGTCAGCGTCGTGCCCGCCGGGAGTGAGTGTTCCAGCCACACCGCGGCCGGCGACAGTCGGGTATCGGCGATCCAGCGCGCGTATTGCAGCCAGGAGCCAAGCACGTTTTCCACCAGATGCCGGCGAATCCGCGGGCGCTCAAAGCGACAGCTCCAGATCAGGTGTACGTGGCTGTCGTGTACCTCGGCGCGGCTGACGCCCATGTCGCCCACCAGTTTTTCGAACGGCATGATGCGGCTCATGGCATCGCCCAATGTCGCGCAGTTCATGGTGATGTAACCCAGCACACTCCACGAGTTGGGCAGGACGAAATTCGCCGCGTTGAGGCCGAACAGCGGATCGCCCGAGTGTTCGCAAAAGTAATCGAGCAACCGCTCATGGGTTTCCCCCGGCAAGCGCAGGCTGTTGTCGCTCAACTGCTGCGCCTGCAACCCGGCCGCCGCCAACGCAGGCTCGATGGCCAGGCCCAGATGTTCGGCATGGCGCAGGTACTTGAGCAGCGGAGGGACGGAGGTGAAGCCGAGCGATTGCATGACCGAATCCTCTTGAACGAGGCCGCCGGGGGCGGATGAGCGCCCTGAAAGGTAATTTGAATCCGCGAATAAAGTAAATGGCTGACGCTTGCGCGACGTTGGGGGTTGAGGTGATCAACCCTTGGAGAATTTGAGCGAGACAAGCCTTAAGTCTTTGTGACAAAGCCCGCGTCCTGCGGGCTTTGTCATTGAACGATCAAGAAGAAGCGGCGAGTGCACCGCACTCGCCACCTCCCGCATCAATCCGTCGGCACAACCTTGTCCAGTGCCCGGTTAACGGCCAGTTCGGCGATCATCACGATCTGGGCGATGCCTTGCAGGGTCTTGCGGTGGCTGCCCTCGACCAGCGCCACATGATTGTTGAGCATGACGGTGGCGGAGCCGAGGGATTCGCTGGCGTCCACCAGCAGGGATTCGGTGTCGGCTTCGGGGTGAGCCTGATAGAGGGTGTTGGGTTTGTAGGGCGCGGCCATGATGTGGGCGCTGAGTGGACCCAGGTGATAATCGAGGGCGCGTTCGGCGGCTTCGTTGAAGCGTTTCGAACCGGGGCATTCGTAGGGGGATACCGGATCCGGGAGGGTTGTGGGTTCGGTGAGTGGTGGGTTTGGCGTTACCTTGAACATAGATGCTTACCTCTGATGAGGCTGCGCCCATTTCGCCGCTGAGCAAAAGGGAGGCAGCTGTGCGCAAGTTAGCGGCCCGGTAAGCATCACAACCCGGCGCATCCGAAGATGCCATGCGCACAGCCACCATCAAGTGCAGGCGAATGCCTGACTGGATCGGACGTGTACAACCGTGAACGCATGCCGAACCGCTAAGTTCGATCACTGGAAATCAGTGACGCAATCAAATTACGCAGCCAGCCCAAGGCGCACAAGCCGGCGGATTCTGGCGTAGCCGTAGGCAACGGCGCAAGGTTTTGTGGGCTTCGGGACGTATCACGGCGTGTCCTTAAACACCCATGGCACAACCGTGTGTAATTGCGTTTCAGAACGCGTCATCCACTTCCTGAAGTTGGCAATTTCCGGGCAAAAAAGAAGGGCAGCTTTTCAGCTGCCCTTCTTTGTACATCGACTTTCGTGTGCAGGGTTTACACGCGGAAATGACTCACCATCTGCTGCAACTGCCCACCCAACCGCGCCAGTTCAACGCTGGACTTGGCGGTCTCATCACTCGCCGCCGCCGTCTGTTCCGACACGTCACGGACGTTGATGATGCTGCGGCTGATTTCTTCGGCCACGGCGCTTTGCTGTTCGGCGGCTGCGGCGATCTGCTGGTTCATCGACTGGATGTTCGACACCGTGCGGGTGATGTTTTCCAGCGAGTCGCCAGCCTTGCGGGTCAGGGCGACGCTGCTGTCGGTCAGGGCGCGGCTGTTGTTCATCACGGCGGCCACTTGCTGCGTGCCGTTCTGCAGACCGGCCACCAGGCCTTCGATTTCCTCGGTGGATTTCTGCGTGCGCTGGGCCAGGCCACGGACTTCATCGGCGACCACGGCAAACCCGCGACCGGCTTCACCGGCACGGGCGGCTTCGATGGCAGCGTTGAGGGCCAGCAGGTTGGTTTGTTCGGCCACAGCCTTGATCACGTCCATGACGCTGCCGATCTTGTCGCTTTCCTGTTGCAGCACGCTCATGGCTTCGGTGGAACGCACCACTTCGCTGGCCAGACGCTCGATCTGGGCGATGGCTTCGTTCACCACTTTGTCGCCTTCACGGGCTTCGCCGTCAGCGGCGGCTGCGGCTTGCGAGGCTTCTTCGGCATTGCGCGCGACTTCCTGCACGGTGGCAGTCATCTCGTGCATCGCGGTGGCGACCTGATCGGTCTCGACCTTCTGGCTGTTCACGCCGGCGCTGGTCTGTTCGGTCACGGCCGACAGTTCTTCGGCGGCGCTGGCGATCTGGGTCACGCCGTCGCGGATGCCGCTGATCAGGTCGCGCAGGGTCACGCCCATGCGCGCGATGCCTTGTTGCAACACGCCGAGTTCGTCGCGGCGGGTGACGATCACGTTCTGGCTCAGGTCGCCGCTGGCGATGCGGTCGACCACGGCCATGGTTTCCTGCAGCGGACGGGTGATCTGACGGGTGATGATGAAGGCAGCGATGATGCCCACCAGCAACGCCAGCAGGGTGCTGATCAGTTGCAGGGTGCGGGCCTGGGCGCTTTCTGCATCACGGCGATCGAGCTGGATCTGATACAGCTGCTCGCTCAGGCTCACGATGGTCGTGCCCTGATCGGTCATTTCCTTGCGCGCCTGCACCGCATCGGTGTTGGCGTTCTTGAAGGCCTGCAAGGCGCTGCGGTAGTTGGTCAGTGCGGTTTCCAGCTGACGCAGGGCGTCCTGTTGGGTGCTGGCGAAATGCATGTTCAGTGGCTTGAGGCTGGCGATGGCCACGTCCAGTTGGCCGACGGCTTTCTGCTCGGTCTCGGCGTTGGCGGTGGCGGTGTAGCCGCGCACTTCGTAGCGCGCCAGGATGAACGCTTCCTTGGCGGCGGTGACGGCCTGGAACTGCTCGAAACGCACATCGCTCAACGGCATTTGCTGGACGCGGTTGCTCAGCGCTTCGATCAGGCCGTAGGCCGTCGCGGCACTGGTGGCCATCGAGTCGCGCGCCGTGTTGCCGGTGCGGTAGGCGTTACGCATCTTGTTGAGCGAAGTCTGGTACTCGGCGATGGTCGCCGCCTGCTCCTTGAGCAGCTTGACGTTTTCCGGGCTCTTGAAGCTGCTGATCAGCTTCTGCTGTTGGGCGGCGAACCCGTCGAGGGTGGTCTGCACGTTCTGCGCGGCGGTTTCGTCGCCGTTGGTCAGCATGTATTGCAGGCGCACCACGCGCAGTTTGGTCAGGCCAGCGTTGAGCTGGGTGATGTCGCTCATCCAGTTGCTGCGGTCAATCAGGCCGCCCAGGCTGGTCCAGCCAGTGAGTGCCAGGATGCAGGTCAGGGCCAGGACGAGGCCGAATCCGAGCCCGAGTTTCAGGTTCACGCTGATGTTGCCGAACCAGCTATTCATCAAAAATCCTCCAGAAAAACGTTGTGCGTCTTGATCGTCGGTCAGGCTGGAAGATTGTTGTTTTTTTGCGCCAGCAAGGGTGTAAGCAGGACTGTATCGGCCGCAAATCCGAGAGCTGAAAGGATTTTGTCCTACGGAATTTGTAACAGGCACTCACAAGACTTTTTTCACATGGGTTTCACTGGCTGCCCACGCCGTGCTCTCTAACCTCGCCGCATCGAATGACAAGTGATGGCGGCTTTTTGTGGAATTGCGACTGAGTCTGTTCGGCGTCAAACGCTCGATTGATCTGAGCGGTCTGGCCCGTTTTCGAAACACCTGGGTGGTCTTGGCGGCCTCGGTGCTTGTGATCCCTTTGACCCTTTGGCTGCTGGCCCCGGCGGCGGTGCCTGACCTTGCCCACGGCAATGTGGCCGGGGCGCAGGCGCTGAAGGACGGTTGGAACAAAGGCGAAATCATCGTGCTGGTGCGCCACGTCGAGCGCTGCGACCACTCGAAAGCCGCTTGCCTGAGCGGCCACGATGGCATCACCGATCGCTCGCGCAGTGTCGCGGTGAGCGTCGGCGCGCAGTTCGAGCAGTTGGGCCTGGACAAGGCCGACGTCTACAACAGCCCGATGATGCGCACCGTGCAGACCGCCGGCTACATGTTCAACAAGGCGGCGACCGGCGAAGACTGGCTGATCAGTTGCAAGGGCCGGATGTTGCAGGATGCGCTCGCGCACAAGGTCCCGGGACGCAACCTGATTCTGGTGACCCACAGCGAATGCATGGCGCAGCTGGAAAAAGACCTCAAGGTGCCGGCCTCGACCCTCGGGTACGGCGCATCGCTGTTCGTTTCCGCCGCCAGCCCGGCGGCCCCACAGATGCTCGGCTTCATTGAAGCCTCCGACTGGCGCACGGTGACCACCCGATGAAATCCCGCTTTTATGCTTACAACTTCGGTATCCCGCTGCTCTGCGCAGCCGTGGTTTTTCTGATGTTCGACATGACCAATATCGACATCGCCTTCAGCAATCTGCTGTTCGATCCGCTGACCCACACGTTCCCGCTCGACAAGATCCACTTCTTCGAAAAGCTGACCCACAAGTGGGCGCGGATCATTCCGAACTGGACGGCGGAAATCGCCTTGATCGGCGCCACGCTGTCGTTTGTCTGGCCACTGGTGAAACCGCAAAAGCATCCGCGTCTGGGCGGGTTTCTCGAGCGCAGTAAAGTCGCCCCGGTGCTGCGCTTTGCCGCCGAGCACCGTAGGGATTTTCTGTTTGTGGTGGTGGCTTTCGCGGTCTGCACCGGGGTGATCCATTTCCTCAAGGCACACACCAGCGTCTACTGCCCGATCGAGACCACGCTGTACGGCGGAAAGATGCCGCACATCGAGTGGTACAACAATTTTCAGCTGTTCCACGAAGCGGGCGAAGGGCGTTGCTGGCCGGGCGGTCATGCTTCCGGTGGTTTCACCATGCTGGCGCTGTATTTCGTGGCACGTCGTTACCAGTGGCGCTTCTCCAGCGCGTTGTTGTGGGGCTCGCTGCTGCTCGGTTTTGTCTACGGCACTACGCGAGTCCTACAGGGCTGGCACTACATGTCCCACACGTTCTGGGCCGGCATCTTCGTGTGGCTGGCGTGTTTGCTGACGGCGCTGGCGTTTTACGGGCGGGCTCGTCTGGAGTTGCCGGTGTTGAGCAAGCGAGAGCGGAAGGTGTTCGGCGCACAGCCTGAGGTTTCTCTCTAAGGTCTCGCCGCTGAAATGAAAAACCCGCCATCACCGGCGGGTTTTTTGTTTGTGCTGTTGTGGTTTCAATAGCCGACGAAGTAATACGCCTGGCGCCCGACCATCATGGTCTTGTGGACTTTCAGCGGGGCGGCGGGTTCGCTGTCTCCCGATATCACGGCGATATTCGATGGCGAGGCGCTGAGGAAGTCCTTCAATTGCGCATCGGTGTCCAGGCCCTTGAGGACGCTCCGGGTATAGAACACGCTGGCGCCGCCGACCCGCTCGTTGGCTTGAAACAACGCGACCTGATTGCCGCTCGCTTGCAGGGCCTGAATGTGTTCAGTCAGCGGCAGGAACGACAGGTGTTTATCGGCGTTGGGCAGTGCCCATTGCGCGGCGCCAAGGTAGCTGGCGATGACCACCGCCAATATGCCCGCCGCCACTGTCTGACGATGCCGGGCGATGCGTCCGACAAAACCATTCCTGTGATCCTTCAACCTGTCGAACAACACGCCCGCATATTCCGCCGCGATGACGGCGGCGGCCGGTGTCATCGACATCAGGTACACGGTGCGTTTGCTTGAGGCCAGGGTCAGCAGGATGAATTGCGCAATGATCCACAGGCTGAAAAACAGCAGGTAGCGGTTGGCCTTCAGCTCCTTGCGAAAATGCCACAAGCCCAGGTACACCAGAATGTTCCAGGGCAGGAACGCCTGCGGCAGCTTGGCGAGGTAGTAGTAGAACGGCTCGTAGTGGCCGGCTTCGACGAACGATCCGCTGAAACGTCCGACGCTGTTGGTCAACAACACTTCGCTGACGGCCTGGACGCCGCCGCGCTGATAGAGCACGGCGAGCCAGATCATCAGCGGGATCAGGCCGACAAGGGTCAGCAAACCCGGACGCAGCCAGTCCGTCAGCTTGAAGCGCTTGTCCATCAGGTTGTCGGCCAGCAGAAAAGCGAAAATCACCACGCCCGGCATCGCCAGCCCGAGCACGCCTTTGCTCAGCGTGGCAATCGCAATCCCAACTACAAACAGCAACGAATTGCCCGGGTTCGATGCTCGCTGCGCCTGAAAAAACGCCAACAGTGCCGTGGTCACACCGAGTGCGAGCAAGGCATCCTCGCCGACCCCGCGCACGTTGCTCCAGTAACTGGCCATGGTCGCCAGCAGAATCCCCGCCGTCCAGGCGATAGCCTTCGGGCGTTCGAAGCGGCGCAACATGGCGTACAGCAGCATCACGCTGAGCAACCCGGCCACCGCCGACGCCAGTCGCACCGCCCAGGGCGAGACACCGAAAACCCGCAGGGCGCCCGCATCCAGCCACAGGCTCAAGGGCGGTTTTTCCAGAAAGGGCTCGCCGAACAGGCGCGGTGTGACCCAGTCGTTGTCCAGGTGCATCTCCATCGCAATGCCCGCAACCCGGGCCTCGGTGGAGCCTTGCAGTTGATGGTTGCCGAGGGCGAAAAAGAACAGCAGGGCGGCAAGCAGAAGCAGAGAAGAGGCGGCACGCGACATGGGTTCAGGCAACCGGAAGTGAGCGGAAACCCGAGCTTACGCGGCCAATCCTTAATAATTTGTGAACGTCACGACAGCGGTCGCGAGCAGCGCTGATCCGGCGTTTCGAAACGCGGATTGACCCGCGCCGTCAGCACATGATCCTGCCAGCGCCCGGCAATGTTCAGGTACGCCTTGGCATAGCCTTCACGCTCGAACCCGAGGCGTTCCAGCAACCGGGCGCTGCGTTCATTGCCGGGAATGTAGTTGGCCATGATCCGGTGCAGGTTCTGGGTCTCGAACATATAGGCGATGGCCGCCTCCAGCGCTTCCTGCATCAAACCCTTGCCCTGATGCGCCTCGTCGATGTGATAGCCCAGATAACACGCCTGAAACGCACCGCGAATGATCCCGCTGAAATTGCAGGCGCCGATCATCTGCGCGCCGTCCGGGGTCAGCAACGCCATATGCACCGCGAGTCCGGCTTCGAAGGCGCTGGCCTGTATCTCAAGGCGCCGGCGGATCTGCTCGGTGGAAAAGTAATCGGTGGTACGAATCGGCGACCACGGCGCGAGGTGACGTTGATTGCGCTGGTAGAACGCGCTTTCCAGCGGCGCCTGATCCGGGTCGAGTACCGCGAGCGTGAGGCGTTGACAGGGCAGGGTCAGCAGCGGCATCGGGTGCTCCGGGTCTCGGGATTGATCACCAGAATTGCCCGGCAGGCAGGAAAACACAAATCGCCGCCATATCCCGGACAAAAAAAAGCCCGCAGGAGTGCGGGCGAACCGTAGTTTCTTGAATGAGCGAGGCCAATGTACACGGCCATCACCGCCGCCGGGGTGAAGAAAAGTTCATGTCGATGAACGACTTGCGTCATCGACGAGCGGTCATTGTCAGTGCACGACAGGCGCCGTCGTACGGGGCACCAGATTCACCGGGTCAAGGTTCTCCACGGCACGATTGACCAGCATTTCGGTCATGATCGACAGCTGCCGGATCGCCAGCAACCGGCTGCGCTGAGAGCCCGTGAAATCATCGGCGATGTTCGCCGTCATCATGTTGAGCGCCGCCAGCGTTTCACAGGCATGGGTCAGCAGAGTGGCCGTGTCCACGTCGGTGCGCACGGAGAAAATCTCGTTGAAAGGCAGGGTGCGACGCGGCTTTCTCACGTACTCCTGAGGCTGGGCAAGCACAGCGGGTTCTTTCGATTCGGTCTCGTGAGGCGGTGTTTGATCAGGCAGGCTTCGGGTGTCTTTTTTCATGACGAGGCTCCATGGTTTCAGGCTCCCGGCGAATCCCTTTGGTAAACCATCTGCCGGGTTGCAGCGGAGCGCGAAGACTAGCGTTTGGAAGCATCTTGAACCAGTTCATGAAAGTCGACGCGGGTTGCGGGAAATTTCCTAGGACGCGTGCAGGCTGGAGTGAAGTTCGTCCGATGTCAGCGTTTGCTTGAAGTGATGTTCCCACAACCGCACACCCAGCACGCCCGAGCGATCCAGCGACGAACCCACCGTCAGGTCCGTGTGCAACGTCGGCTGCAAACCGGCATCGAACAGCGCAAACCCGGCAGTCAGGCAGCAGGTTTCGGTTTGCAGATCGCAGACCAGCACGCGACCCAGATTCAGGCTTTTCAGGTATTCGATTGTGTCCAGGGAGGGCGCGTAGCCGTATTTGATGAAGATACGGTCTGCGGCGATCAGGCTGTCATCGTCCGCCGCCGGATGCCAGCCGAGCTAGCGCTGGAACGGTGTGCGAGTTTCATCATGGCGCTCGACCGTGGCGACGCTGGGAAGCTTGCCGATCAGCGATTGAATGCCGTCGATCAGCCATTGCGGCGGGGAGAAGCAGGGTTGGACGTCGATGATCAGCAGTGCCTGGCGCATGAGGTCTCCCGGGATGAATCTCCAGATGCGACAAGGCCCGCACTGGCCGGGCCTTGTCGTTGAGAGTTGGTGGGCCGGGGTAATCTGAATCTGGCTTTTATCATATTGATTTTTATGATTAAGATTCGTTTTGATTTTTAGTTGGAATACCAACTGGAATACCTTGCGAAATTGCACGCCACTTGGCCGCGCGCTTGTATTCGGCTGACAACTGTTCACATCCGCTTTGTCTAGCGTGCTTCGTATCCGAGTTGAGCGGTGAACTGAGTAAAGCTGCCGGGGGCGACAGGCAGAAATTGATCCAATATAGCGGTCATGACTCAACTTTTGTTGATCTTAGGCTCTCTATTTCGACCGGTTTACCTGACACCATGAAGTAGGCTCGACATTGTGCTACCAGATTCCATAACAAGGGATACAGCCCTGCAACGTGTGACACCCGGAGGCAGGTTGGCTTACGGGTGTCTGGCTATAGCAACGCTTATCGCAACTCGACAAGGGCTTTATCTGCTGAATAGTTCCTTGTGCAAGGTCACGAACGCTTGAACAGTCATCGGTGGCTGTCCCGTAACTTTGCCAATAATGGAATCCTCACCCTCGAACACGCCGTGCTGGTAGTCCTTGGCAACTTCCAGCAGATGCTGAATGAGGAAAGGCTGTAGGCCGTCGCTCTGCAACTCCTGGCGGTACTGATCCAGTGTTATCGCCACGTACTTGATCTCACGACCCAATACTCTGCCGACTTCGTCAGCTACGCCCTGCTGGTTCAGTTCAACCGGACCGTACAGCGGGTACGTCCTGCCCTTGTGGGATTGCGGGTTTTCCAAGATGGCAGCGATCAGTCGAGCCTGATCCTCTGCTGCGATCGGGGCGTGACGACCTGAACCAAACGGCAGGCGAATCTCGCCGTGTTCAACAATATGTTTGCGCCAGTGCGGGTAGATCAGCCACTGTGCAAAGTAAGTCGGTCGCAAGTGCGTCATATCCAGGCCCGACCAGTCAAACACTCGCTCGGCAGTGTAGTGATTAAGGGCCGCGTGACTCTTGGCCACGCGACGTGCGGAAATTTGAGACATGTTTACAACTGACTCTACCCCGGCTTCTTTAGCAGCGAGAGCGAAGTGGGCAGTCGCTTCAATCAAGCCAGGTGCGATTGGATAAACGAAATAAGCTCGCTTGATGCCTTCAAGCGCTGCTCGAACTGTGTTCAAGTCCAGCAGGTCCCCGACCACAACTTCGGCGCCCAATTGGCGCAGTCTGGCCGCTCGATCATCGTTCGTGCGGACCAGCGCACGTACCGCGTGTTTTTTCTCGCGCAATATTTCAACGGTTCTCCGACCGGTAAAACCGCCGGCGCCGGTAACGAGTATGGTGGGGCTTGTCATCGTTCTTCTCTCTCTTTTGGTTTCCGACTGCATAATGGGCATGACTTGTATGATGGCTGTAATATAGTTATATGATGGTTATCATCGTTGTCAACGAATTCTTCAGTTCTAGGGAAATTCAGCACGTAAGTTTTAGAGGGGGGGCGTTGCTGGCGGGGGCTGGCGGGAGGTCAGCAATCTGACGAGAGGGCTGGCAACCACCGGAACGAGTTCCCTAACGGGGGCCGGAAGACGAAGTCGTCGCGCTGATGGATCATTTTCGCGATGACGGCTTGGATTCAAATGCCTGCATGCCCAGCTTCACTGCGGGTCGGGCTTCTATCAACGCCAGCCAGCGTGCCATACGGGGCAACTTCTCCCAATCAATTTGGTCGCGAACCGATCTTGCAAAAGTAAACGCAGAAATATCGGCCATCGAGAAGGCATCGCCCGCTATGTACCCGCCCTCGAGAAATGCGTCTGCCGTCATCAGATGTTCCAACGCTCGCCGGTTTAGTGGCGCAGATGCATCTTGTTGCCCTATCTGGCGCAGAAAAAAAGCGGCGTGGCTTGGGGCGATAACATCCGTGACGAAGAAATAAAACCGGTCGTAGACCCTATACCGTTGAGCACTCGGCCCTTGGGGCGACAGCCGACCAGGGGCCTGTTCGTCAGCGAACTGAATGATTGCATTTGACTGATTGATTACAAGGGTAGGTGAGACGCTGTGATCTACAAATGTCGGAGCCTTACCTAACGGGTTAAGCGCCAGATATTCTGGGGCACGCTGATCGCCAGAGAGAAGGTCAAGACACCTCGGGGTAAATTCTATGCCCGCTTCAGCCAAGGCGATTGCAGCTCGCAGACTGTTCCCCGTTGATGCGCCATAAAGCTCTCGTACCTCAGACATAAATTGCTAGCCTCGTAAAATAGGTTACGCGAATGCGTCCACTAGGGACGATGTATGACTGTTTCAGCAATTTTGCTGACACTCTCAGTGTCTCGTCGGCGCTGAGCACAGCCTCAGTGCCTCAATTTTGTACTTGACTGGTGTGTATTTACACATATGATGGGTGTCATGAAAAGCCCCCATGGCGCCGACCTTTGTCATTGTCTCGCCGCCAGACGCCACGCGCGTCTGCTGACCCGCCTCTACGACCGGTACTTGTCTGCTGCGAATCTTACTGTCTCGCAGTTTTCCACTCTTGCGTTGATCAATGAACATCCCAGGATTCTAATCGCCGATTTGGCAGAGGTTATGGTCATGGAAAGAACCACATTAGTTCGGGCGCTGAAGCCATTGCAGAGCGAAGGTTATATCGCTAGCCATGCTGAAGGGCCGCGTTCTGCCATCAAGCTCTCGCTCTCTGCGCAAGGACGAGCAAAGTTGAAAGAGGCCGAACCCCACTGGAAAGCTGCGCAGCGTGAGCGTGAGGATCAAATCGGCGAGGCCTCAGCTGTACTGATTCGTAACTCGCTTCTTGAGCAAGCCGTCGGCAAGTAAATTTTTTTGCATGTTTAATGTGTAATTACACAGATAATTTTCTTACCCCGAAATGAGGAAGTACTCATGAAAGCTTTTCCAAGAATTTCGTCCGAGGGTGTTGTCGATCCAGCGGAGCGAATCAGCGCGATCGACTTCGTGAATAGGCTCAATTGGTGGTTCGAGACTTGGGATGTGGAGGCGATGGTCGATGCCTTTCTACCAGAAGCCGTCGCGTATCACTTCCATGGCACCATTAGTGGTCACGATGAGATGCGCCAGTTCTTCAAGAAGGACTATCCGTATCTGATTCCAGGGGTCAGCCGACACGCTACCAATCACATTGTCGATGTCGATGAAGACGGTGTGGTGGTGCGCTATCAGAATTTGCTTGTGCGCTACGCCACGCCAGAATCGGCTGCGATGCTGGGAGATGGCCAAGCCATCGATAGCCCCGATGATTTGCCCGCTATCTGGCTCTACTCGCCAATGATGGATCGCTTGCGTCGAACTGAACACGGCTGGAAAGTCTTCGAGCGGTTCATAGGCGGTTCCACCATCAACACGAGGCTCAACCCACCGACAACTGATCCTGTTCAGCTTGCCGAGTACATGCCCCAACTAAAGCAAGCGTAAAACCTTCCATCGTCGAGCAGAAGATGATGGGGGTGTCGTTCCACACATGTTCGGCATAGCGAAGCCCTTGCTGACAGTAAAGTCAGTCTTCATCCTTTGAGCGGCGCTTAGCAGCCCGCTCTTTTTTTGCGGGAGTGACAGGCCAGGCATTAATGACCGATTGCAGAAACTGCTCAGACAGTTCAGGGTTATCCAGCGCTCTGGCAATCAGCATCGCACCCGCGATCGATGACAGGACGCGTAGTGACTCTTGGTACTTCTCTTCATGATTTTCGCCTTCAACCAACGCCATCAGGGTGTCGATTAAATGCTCGACGCCTCTGGTGAAGGAGCTGCTGACGGTGCCACCGGTACGCGCGACATCCGCACCCAATGCAGGAATGGGACAACCCTCGGTCCAGTTATCCAGATGCGCTTGTGTCAGGTACGTCTTGACGAGCTCGGGAATGGATTTGGCATTTTGCCAATCCTGAATATTGGACTCGAATGTCCGGCTGACCGCTTCTGACGCGAGCTGTTCCTTGCCGCCCGGAAACTGTCCGTAGAACCCGCCATGGGTCAGGCCAACCGAGCGCGAGAGCTCGCCGATACCAATTCCGTCGATGCCTTTTTCCCGATATAGCCGTGACGCTGCAGTAAGGATGGCTTCTTTGTTGGCTGCGGCCTGGTCTTTCGTCACTTTCATGAAATTGCTCCTGTGGCCAGGTTGGCGTCGCCTGGACATAACGATGTAGCTGGGCTGGCTTTCATGATATTCGTCATATAAAGTTGCTGCAATGGCTGTATAGGCATCTGCAGAAGTCTCGCGGATCCCATGGCTTTAGCTCAAGTCAATAATTCCCCCGTGGACCGGCCCCATGAAACGTAATGATCTGCGCAGTATCGATCTGAATTTGCTGGTGGTATTCGAAGCGCTCATCCAGGAACGCAACCTCACTCGTGCTGCTGAGCAATTGTCGCTGGGCCAGCCCGCCGTCAGCGCGGCGCTGGTGCGACTGCGAAGGCTGTTCAACGACCCTTTGTTCGAGCGCATCGGTCGCCGGATGGTGCCCACAGCGCGGGCACTGAGTGCGGCACAGACGCTGGGGCCGGCGCTGGACTCCGTTTGTACTGCGATCACCAATACCAAGGTTTGACCGGGCCGATCCCTTTTTTTGACCTTAAACATGATAGCTATCATTATTGATGATAGCCAACTTCACTCCGTTCGATTCGTCGTGACCTCGCGCGAGGCCGAGAATCCGGAAAATTCATAAATCGTCTGGCGGACACACCCCATGGAACAGTCACTCAAACCTTTGCGTTATCCCTTTGCCGCGTTGGCGCTGGTGGCGCTTGCCGCGTGTGAGCGCGCGCCCAGTGCCGTTCAGGCTCCGGGGGCGCCGCACGTCACCGTCGCCAAGGTGCTTGAGCAGCCCATTACCGAATGGGATGAAGTCACCGCTCGCCTGGAAGCGCCGGAAACCGTAGAGGTTCGTCCACGGGTTTCGGGCCAGATCGAACGCGTTGCCTTTACCGATGGCGCGCTGGTGAAGAAGGGCGACTTGCTGTTCCAGATCGATCCACGTCCGTTCGAGCATGAGGTGCATCGCATCGAGGCGCAGCTGCAACAGGCTCGCGCCACCCTGGTTCGTACCGGTAACGAAGCGCAGCGCGGCCAGCGGCTGTTGAGCAGCAACGCGATCTCCGCCGAGCTGGCCGATACCCGCACGACCACCGCGCAAGAAGCCAGGGCGGGCGTCGATGCCATTCAGGCGCAGCTGGATTTGGCGCGTTTAAACCTCAGCTTCACCCGCGTCACCGCGCCGATCGACGGCCGCGTCAGCCGCGCGGAAATCACCGCTGGCAACATCGTGACCGCCGACACCACAGCGCTGACCAGCGTGGTCTCCACCGACAAGGTCTACGCCTATTTCGATGCAGACGAACGTATGTTCCTCAAGTACAGCCTGCTTTCCCGCCAGGGGCAGCGCGGTCAAGCCACGCCGGTGTACATGGGCCTGTCGAACGAGGAGGGCAACAGCCACCTCGGGCAGATGAACTTTGTCGACAACCAGGTCAATCCGAAAACCGGCACCATCCGTGGCCGCGCGGTGTTTGACAACGCGGACGGTCAGTACACCCCCGGTCTGTATGCCCGGCTGAAACTGGTGGGCAGCGCCGCCTATCCCGGCCTGCTGATCAAAGATGAAGCGGTGGGCACCGACCTCGGCAAGAAATTCGTGCTGGTGGTCGATCAGGACAACAAAGCCGTCTATCGCAGCGTCGATCTGGGGCCGAAGCTTGAAGGCTTGCGCATCGTGCGCAGTGGCTTGCAGAAAGAAGATCGTATCGTCATCAACGGCCTGCAGCGCGTGCGGCCCGGCGCAGTGATCGATCCTCTGGATGCCCCGATGGCGAGCCCGGAAACGGTCGCCACACTGGCTCGCCAGCGTCAGGCAATCGAAGCCGCCAATCAACCGGCTTCAGCTAAATCGCCTGCGCTGGTGAATGCTGAATCTGCCGCTGCACCTCGCGGATAAGGAGCACTGACATGAAGTTCTCCCAGTTCTTTATCACCCGGCCGATTTTCGCCGCAGTGCTATCGCTGCTGATCCTGATCGCCGGAGCCATCTCGCTGTTCCAGTTACCGATCAGCGAATACCCGGAAGTGGTGCCACCGACCGTGGTGGTCCACGCCAACTACCCCGGCGCCAACCCGAAAGTCATCGGTGAAACCGTGGCCGCGCCGTTGGAGCAGGCGATCACCGGCGTCGAGAACATGTTGTACATGTCCTCGCAATCCACCGCTGACGGCCGACTGACCCTGACCGTGACATTCGCTTTGGGCACCGATCTGGACAACGCCCAGGTCCAAGTGCAGAACCGTGTGACCCGCACCGAACCCAAGCTGCCAGAGGAAGTGACGCGCATAGGTATTACCGTCGACAAGGCTTCTCCCGAGCTGACCTTGCTGGTGCATCTGGTGTCACCGGACAAGCGCTACGACATGCTCTACCTATCGAACTACGCGATCCTCAACGTCAAGGATGAGCTGTCGCGCCTCGACGGTATTGGCGATGTGAAGATGTTCGGTATCGGTGATTACTCGCTGCGTATCTGGCTCGATCCGAACAAGACCGCTTCGCGCAATCTGACCGCAACCGACGTAGTTAACGCGGTGCGCGAGCAGAACCGTCAGGTCGCTGCAGGACAACTGGGTTCGCCGCCGGCACCGAATGCCACGAGCTTCCAGATGTCGATCAACTCCCAGGGGCGTTTGGTCAGTGAAGAAGAGTTCGAGAACGTCATTATCCGCAGCGGTCCGGACGGCGAGATCACGCGTCTGAAAGACATCGCCCGGGTCGAGTTGGGCTCCAACCAATACGCCTTGCGCGCCTTGCTCAACAACGAGGAAGCGGTGGCGATGCCGATCTTCCAGCGTCCGGGCTCGAATGCGATCGACATCTCCAACCAGGTGCGGGCGAAGATGGCGGAACTGAAGAAGAGTTTTCCGGAAGGCATGGACTACGAAATTGTCTACGACCCGACGATCTTCGTGCGCAGTTCGATCGAGGCAGTGGTTCACACCCTGTTCGAAGCATTGATTCTCGTGGTACTGGTGGTGATCCTGTTCCTGCAAACCTGGCGCGCCTCGATCATTCCGCTGGTCGCGGTGCCGGTGTCGCTGATCGGTACGTTTGCCGTGATGCACCTGTTCGGCTTCTCGTTGAATGCGCTGTCGCTGTTCGGCCTCGTGCTGGCGATCGGGATCGTGGTGGACGATGCGATCGTGGTGGTGGAGAACGTCGAACGGAACATCGAGTCGGGGCTGGAACCGGTCGAGGCGACCAAAAAAGCCATGGGCGAGGTGACCGGTCCGATCATCGCCACGGCGCTGGTGTTGTGTGCGGTGTTCGTACCCGCAGCCTTTATTTCGGGCTTGACCGGGCAGTTCTACAAGCAGTTTGCGTTGACGATTGCGATCTCTACGGTGATCTCGGCGTTCAACTCCCTGACCTTGTCACCGGCCCTGGCCGCCGTGTTGCTCAAGGCACACGGCGCACCGAAGGACCGTTTCTCCAAAGTGTTGGATCGCCTGCTTGGTGGCTGGCTGTTCAAACCTTTCAACCGCTTCTTCGATAAGGCCAGCCATGGCTATGTGATTGCCGTGGCCAAGATCATTCGCGGCAGCAGCGTGGCGTTGCTGATATACGCAGGTCTGATCGCCTTGACCTACATGGGCTTCAGCACCACGCCGACCGGTTTTGTGCCGACCCAGGACAAGAAGTACCTAGTGACTTTCGCCCAATTGCCGGACGCCGCCAGCCTGGATCGCACCGAAAACGTGATCCGGCGCATGAGCACCATCGCCATGAACGAACCGGGCTTCGACAGCGCCGTGGCCTTCCCGGGCCTGTCGATCAACGGCTTCACAAACAGTCCGAATGCCGGCATCGCCTTCATCGGTTTGCGGCCGTTCGATGAGCGCAAGGATCCGAGCCTGTCAGCCGGGGCGATTTCCGCTTCGCTGAACGCCAAGTTCGGCAGCATCCAGGACGCCTACATCGCGGTGTTTCCGCCGCCGCCAGTGCAAGGCTTGGGCACCATCGGCGGGTTCCGTTTGCAGATCGAGGACCGGGGCAACCTGGGTTACGACGAGCTGTACAAAGAAACCATGAACATCATCACCAAGAGCCGCAGCGTTCCGGAGCTGGCCAACCTGTTCACCAGTTACACGGTCAACGTGCCGCAGATCGAAGCCGCCATTGACCGGGAAAAAGCCAAGACTCACGGCGTGAAGATCAACGATATCTTCGACACCTTGCAGGTATACCTGGGCTCGCTGTATGCCAACGACTTCAACCGTTTTGGCCGGACCTATCAGGTCAATGTGCAGGCCGAGCAACAGTTCCGCCAGGAGCCTGAACAGATCGGCCAGTTGAAGGTGCGCAATGATCGCGGCGAGATGATCCCGCTGGCCACGTTCGTCAAGGTCAGCCCGACATCAGGCCCTGACCGGGTCTCGCACTACAACGGTTTCCTCACCGCAGAAATCAACGGCAGTGCAGCCCCCGGCTACAGCTCCGGCCAGGCACAGGCCGCCATTGAAAAACTGCTGAAGGCAGAATTGCCCAACGGCATGACGTACGAGTGGACTGACCTGACCTACCAGCAGATCTTGTCGGGCAACACGGCCCTTCTGGTGTTCCCGCTTTGCGTGCTGTTGGCGTTCCTGGTTTTGGCTGCGCTGTATGAAAGCTGGAGCCTGCCATTGGCAGTGATTCTGATCGTGCCGATGACCCTGCTGTCGGCGATTGCCGGAGTGATCATTTCCAAGGGCGACAACAACATCTTCACCCAGATCGGCTTGATCGTGCTGGTCGGCCTGGCCTGCAAGAACGCGATTCTGATCGTCGAGTTCGCCAAGGACAAACAGGACCAGGGCATGTCGCCGTTGGAGGCGGTGCTGGAAGCCTGCCGCCTGCGTCTGCGGCCGATTCTGATGACGTCCTTCGCCTTCATCATGGGTGTGATTCCATTGGTGACATCCACTGGTGCCGGCTCGGAGATGCGTCGCGCGATGGGTGTCGCGGTGTTCTCCGGAATGCTCGGTGTGACCTTCTTCGGGTTGCTGCTGACGCCAGTGTTCTTCGTTCTGATCCGTCGCTACATCGAGCGCAAAAACGCGCGCAACGTCACCAAGCCTCATCAGGCAAACGCACTCAATCAGGAGGCACATTCATGAACACCTTGAAGCTTTTTTTACCCTGCCTTCTGGTCGTCGCGCTCACCGCCTGCACGGTGGGCCCCGACTACAAAACGCCCGACACCGCGCCTGCCAACATCGTGTCGGCGCAAGCCGGCCACTACAATCAATCGCGTTTTGAAACGGTGTGGTGGCAGCAGTTTGATGACCCCACGCTGAACCAGTTGGTGAGCAAATCCCTGGAAGGCAACCGCGACTTGCGCGTCGCGTTTGCCCGCTGGAAAGCGGCCCGTGCGATTCGTGACGACATCAGCAACGACAATTTGCCGGTCGTCACTAGCCGCGTCAGCAGTCAGCAGGGCAAGTCGCAAGTGCCGGGCCTGACCGACAGCCGAGTTAATATCGAGCGTTACGATCTGGGCCTGGACATGGCGTGGGAAGTCGATCTCTTCGGCCGGATCCAGCGCCAACTGGAATCCAGCAACGCCCAGGAAGACGCTGCGGCGGCAGACCTGTATCAGCTTCGCGTCACGATGATTGCCGAGCTGGTGGATGCCTACGGCCAATTACGCGGCGCGCAGCTGCGGGAAAAAATCGCCCTGGCGAACCTGAAAAATCAGCAGGACTCGCGCACCGTGACGGTCAGCCTGCGCGACGCGGGCGTGGGCAACGAACTCGACGTGGTGCGTGCAGACGCACGTTTGGCGGCTGTCGAAGCGACTGTTCCGCAACTGCAAGCGGAGCAGGTACGGCAGAAAAACCGCATCGCAACACTCTTGGGTGAGCGCCCGGATACATTGAACGTGTCGTTGAACCCCGCCGAGTTGCCCGCTATCGCCAAAGCACTGCCGATCGGTGATCCCTCCGAGTTGTTGCGCCGGCGTCCCGATGTGCTCGCCGCCGAGCGCAGGCTGGCTTCCGCTACGGCAGATATTGGCGTGGCCACCGCAGACCTGTTCCCAAGGGTGAGCTTGAGCGGATTCCTCGGTTTCACCGCCGGCCGTGGTTCGCAGATTGGCTCCAGCGCGGCCAGAGCCTGGGGCTTGGGACCGAGCATTACCTGGGCGGCCTTTGACCTGGGCAGCGTACGGGCGCGCATTCGGGGTGCCGACGCCAATGCCGAAGGCGCCTTGGCCACCTATGAACAACAAGTGCTGCTGGCGCTGGAAGAGTCGGAAAACGCCTTCAGCGATTACGGCAAACGTCAGCAGCGGTTGCTGTCGTTGATCAAGCAGAGTGAGTCGAGCCGTGCGGCGGCAGACCTGGCGGCTATCCAGTACAAGGAAGGCACGGTGGATTATCTGGTGCTGCTGGATGCACAGCGTGAACGGCTGAACGCCGAGGACGCTCAAGCACTGGGTGAAATTGATGAGTACCGGGGAATAGTCGCGATTTACAAAGCGTTGGGGGGAGGTTGGGACAGCGGTGATGGCAGGGTCGCGAGCATTTATTGATAGACCGATCGAACCCTCTTGGCGGAATCTCTGGCGCTAGATCAGAAGCGATTCAGAGAGCGTGTAGCGTTTGCCTCATCTTATCGTTCGTCATTGCGGTTCCAGCAGCGATTGCTCGCACTTCGCTGCTGGTCTGGACTCCACAGTCAAGGTGTGTCGAGAACTGCGGCACCTTAAGGTAATAGGCCTGCCGAGCGATACGTCTCGATTGTCTTGTCATAAACGCTGATGTCATCACGCCCCCGAGCGATCAGCTGAGCGCCCTCCACAGCCGCATAGATCGCCAGCGCCTGCTGCTGTCGTTCCTCGAGGCTCAACTGTGGCCGGCAAACAGACAACACTTCCGTCAACCAGCGCACATTCAGTTCGGTGAAGCCGTCAACCTCTATCCTCACCTCTGGCGGTAAGTCATCGTATTCGGCGGACATGATCCCGCACAGGCACATGCGATTGTCGTTGACCAGTGCCAGGCGAAATACGTCGGTGTAACCCTTCATCCACACATTCAGGTCTTCGGAATGGGCGCGTAAACCATCAAGGTACTCAAGACCATCCTCGGTGTAACGTTTGGCCAAAGCCGCACCCAAGTCACCCTTGGTAGGGAAGTGGTAGTGAATGCTCGCACTCTTGATGCCGACCTCTTTGGCCAGTTCACGAAAGCTCAAGCCGTTGTAGCCTCGGGTCTGCACCATTTTTCGGGCAACCGCCATGATCGTTTCTCGCGTATCCGTCGTCACAACTTTACCTTTCTATCGATAGATAGACGTTGACAGTGAAAATGTTCTTGCCGTAGCTTATGCCTATCGATAGGTAGATAGATAGGTATGGAGCTCGTATGAAGATTTTTGATATTCCCGGTTTTCCTAACCCACTGCGCATTCGTATTGTTCTGGCCGAAAAAGGCCTGGACTCGCAAATAGAGTTCATCAAGATCGACCTGCCCGCAGCGGAACACAAGCAACCCGCATTCCTGGCGATCAACCCGCTGGGTACCGTCCCAGTGCTGCAACTGGATGATGGCACCAACATTTCCGAATGTACCGCAATCACCGAGTATCTGGACAATCTGGACGGCAACCCGATTCTCACCGGCAAGACGCCGAAGGAAAAGGCCATCATCCACATGATGCAAAAACGCGCGGAGTCCGAACTGGCGGATCCGGTCGGGTTTTACTTCCACCACGCCACGCCGGGGCTCGGTGCCGCTCTGCAGCCATACAAGAGTCCTGAATGGGAAGGTCGTATCGATTGGGGCAACCGTCAACGCGACAAAGCGGTTGCCGGAATGCACTACTTCGATCAGGTCCTGCGTAGCCAGCCATATATCGCTGGCGAGCATTTTTCCATGGCCGACATCACGGTACTTGCCGGGCTGATTTTCGCCGGTTTCGCCAGTATTGCCATCCCCGATCAGTGCAGCGCGCTCTTGGCATGGCAGACAAACGTGCAGCAACGCCCAAGTGTAAAAAAACCAGCCTGATCTTGCGCCGCCCCCACTGGCAATCAGTCAGGGCGGCCCTTAAACCAACTCGTCTTTTTCAGGTGCCTCTATATGACAGTTTTCAACACCCGATGGGCGTTGCGCCATACCCTGGCCATCGTCGCGCTGACGGCTGCGTGCTCGACACTGACTGTTCAGGCCAGCACCACCCCAGCAGAAAAAAAAGTTGCTCAAAGCTACACCCATCAAACCGCTCCGACCCAGTTCATCGAAGTCGAGGGCGCGCGCCTGGCATACCGTCGCTTTGGCAAACCCAGTGGCGTGCCACTGGTATTTCTCCAGCATTTCGTTGGCAACCTAGACAGCTGGGATCCCAAAGTCATCGACGGTTTTGCCCATGATCGCGAAATTATCCTCTTCGACAACGCCGGCGTCGCCAGCTCCAGCGGTGAAGTGCCGAACAACATCGAAGGCATGGCCAAATATGCCTCCGGCCTGCTCCAGGCACTGAATGTGAAAAAGGCTGACTTGCTCGGCTTTTCCATGGGCAGTCTGATCGCACAGCAAGTGACGCTTGATCATCCGAACCTCGTGCGTCGCCTGATTCTGGTCGGCTCATCACCTCGCGGTGGAGTTGGTATGGACTCGCTGACGCCGGAATTCCAGGGCTACCTGGCGAAAAAACGTGCCGTACCGGATGAACTGCTGCTAGACGTTTTCTTTACCCAGACCGTAGAAAGCCAGGCCGCCGGACATGAGTTCCTTACCCGTCTGCGCTCACGTAAGGTCAATCGCGATGTCGATGTCGATAGCAAGACTGCACCCGCACAAGCCGCCGCCATCGCTAGCTGGGGAGCGCCGGCCGACAACGCCAACGACTACCTGAAAGGCATCAAGCAACCGACGATGGTAGTCGCCGGCAGCCATGACATTGTCTTCTACACGGCCAATGACGTGACCTTGCAGCAGACTTTGCCCAACGCCCAGTTGGTGATCTACCCGGATTCAAATCATGGCGCGATCTATCAATACCCGGATCTGTTTTTGAAACACGCCACGCTGTTTCTCAATGGGGTGAAGTAATCGAAACATTGCACTGACGATTTGCTCGGCAGCACATGCCGCACCACCGATTAGGCTCCAAGTCAGGCCTGCGTCTACAGACCTGACGAGCGAAGAATCCAGGATCTCAGATTATGAAAGCGATTCAGTTCCGTAGCTTCGGCGGCCCCGAAGTACTCGAGTACGTCGACTTGCCAACGCCCGTACCGGGACCCGGAGAGGTATTGATAGACACTTCTGCGATCGGGGTGAATTTTCCAGATATTCGTGAACGGTTGGGCATGTATAACCGGCCCGAAACACGCGTTGGTGGTGTCACGCTGCCGCATGTCGCCGGACTTCAGGTGGTCGGACGCGTTTCGGAAACAGGGGCGGGCGTTGACCCTGCCGTTGTCGGGCGCAAGGTCATGGCGTTGATGCCCAAAGGCGCATACGCACAACAGGCTATTGCCCGTGCTGACATGCTGGTAATGCTGGGTGAGTCGGCAAACGACGTCGCCATGGCGGGTTTACCTTGTCAGGGAGTGACTGCGTTCCTCTCTCTACGCACATGCGCGCATTTACAGTCAGGTGAAAGCGTTTTGATTCAAGGTGCCGCCGGGGGGGTTGGCAGTCTGGCTGTGCAGATCGCTAAAGCCATGGGTGCACAGACAGTTTTCGGTACGGCCAGCACTGAAAGTCGTCGCGCGTTCGTGCGCAGCCTCGGGGCCGACTATGCCATTAGCTACGACACTCCCCAGTGGCCGGAACGGGTGCTTGAACTGACCGAGGGGCGTGGAGTTGATGTGATCCTCGAAACCATCGGCGGCGAGGTGTTCGATCAGAACTTTGAGTGTCTCGCCATGCTGGGGCGTTGTGTGGTGGTGGGCTCCACGCGGGGTCCAGGCGAGGCATTGGCGCCTCGTCGGTTGATGGCCAAAGCGCAAACCTTGGCCGGCGTGTACCTGCCGACGTTCTTCCAGCGCCCAACGTTGATTCGCGAGGCTTTGCAATTCCTCGCTGATGGCGTTTCAGGCGGAGTGATCAGACCAGTCATCGGCGCGACGTTACCCCTGAGCGAAACGGGGCTGGCGCACGCCTTATTGGAGCGAAGGGAAGTGCAAGGCGTCATTGTGCTGGATCCAAACCTCTAAGAGTGGATCACCGATTCCCCTGAATTTTCTTGCGAACTAGGGACGCAGGAGCGTCTGTGGCGTTGATCAGGCGGCCACACACTCATCAGTAAATACGTCCGTCACGAGAGGAGCGCGCTATGCACCGTCACTGCTTCGCTGCAAGTGCAAGATGTTTGACGCTCGGACTGATGCTCGCGTGGGGCGGCCATGCGACGGCAGCCGATATTCACTACCGGTTCATCACGGTCGCTGGCAACAATCTGTTTTATCGGGAGGCCGGCGATCCTCATAAACCAACCATTCTGCTGCTTCATGGTTTTCCGTCGTCTTCGCACATGTTTCGCGACCTGATCCCTGAGCTAGCACCGTATTTTCATGTGCTGGCCCCTGATTACCTCGGTATGGGAAACAGTGCCGTCCCCACCGCAGCACCCTTGGCGCCGCTTACTTTCGACGCGTTAGGTCAATCGATGGAAGAGTTGGTTCGGGAGTTAGGAATTAAAAGCGCGGTGATCTTCATGCAGGACTTTGGCGGCCCTGTCGGAATGCGCCTGGCGACACGTAATCCACAGTGGGTACGCGGACTGGTCATCCAGAACACGCCGATTACGCTGGATGGATGGGAGCCCGCGAGGCTGAAAGCGATTCAGGCAAACGATGGTCCGCAAACGCCTGAGAAACGTTCAGCCGCCCAGGCGCGGGTTGTTCTGGCGACAGACCTGTTTCTTTATCAGCACGGCGCCCGCAATCCCGATGGCCTTAATCCTGACGCGTGGGCAAACGATGCCTTTGCGCTCAGCGATCCTGAGAAACGGCGAGCCATGACGGATCTGCAGCTCGACATCGGGTCAAACCTCGCGTTGTACCCGCAATGGCAAGCTTACTTGCGAAAGGCTCAACCCACCACGTTGGTGGTCTGGGGAGATGGCGACCCGATTTTTACGCCGCGAGGCGCAGATTCCATCAAGGAGTTCGTACCCGGGGCTCAGATCCACCATTACAACACCGGGCATTTTGCGCTGGAGGAAGAGCATCGCGACATCGCCCAACGCATTATTCAGGTCTTTGCCGGGCAATGAGGCATCAGGAGATTGGCATGTTGGATAGAGGTAATACCCCAACAGGAGAGACAGCTCGCCGGGCAGATGCCTTCGCCTTCCCCTTATTGGCCATGGTGCTGTTCGCGTTCTTCTTTGCTGCGAGCATACCTTCGCCTCTGTTCGTGGTGTTTCAGCGTCATTGGGGATTTTCCTCCGGGATGCTGACCGTCGCGTTCTCGGTGTACGCCATTGCGCTGTTGGTCGCTCTACTCAGCGCCGGGTCGTTGTCGGACCATATCGGTCGACGTTCGGTGGTTATCGGCGCGCTTGGTTTGCAGACCCTGGCGATGATTCTTTTCGTGTATGCCGGCGATATAAATCAACTTATTGTGGCGCGTTGTTTCCAAGGGCTGGCGACGGGAATTGCCAGTGGTGCATTGTCGGCGGCTGTGGTCGAGGCAGCACCTGTCGGCCACAAGAAGGCAGGGGTACTGATCAGCAGCATCGCTCCGTTAGCGGGACTGGCCACAGGATCGTTAATCACAGGATTGTCGATGTACTGGATCGGGCGACCGGAGGTGATGGTATTCGCGGTGCTGGCGTTCATTTTCTCGATTGCCGCGGTGGGGGTGGCGACGGTCCCGGAAACGGCGACTCGGCGTGTCGGTGCTTTGGGATCGTTGAAGCCTCGTATTTCGGTGAGTGCCAGGGCCCAGACTGCTTACCTTCGAAGCATACCGCTGTTGCTCGCCATCTGGGCGCTGTGCGGCCTGTACATGTCACTGGCGCCCTCGATTCTTTATGGAGTATTCAACGTGAACAGCGCCGGACTCAACGGTCTGACAGTTGCTGCGCTGTGCGGTCCCGCAGCCATTGCAGCAGCGGCTTTGGGCCGCTTCCTCACGCTCTCTCTTTGCGCTGCAGTGGGTGCTATAGCCATGGTCGTTGGGCTGGGTGTCCTGATCATGTCTCTGTTGGGAGGAGGGGTCGTAGTATTTTTCATCGGCACGCTAATCGCGGGAGTTGGATCTGGAGCGGGATTCTCGGCGGTTCTGCAAACGCTGGCGCCACTCGCCGAAGAACATGAGCGAGCAGAGCTCTTCGCGGCGATTTTTGTGGCCTGTTATTTGTCGTTGAGCCTGCCTCCGATCATGGCCGGATTCGGAGTCGGAGTTTTTGGCCTGCTAGACACCAGCTGGGTTTATCTCGTCGCGCTGTTACTGGTAGCTCTGACCACTAGCCTGACGCATTGGCGCGCGTATCGTGGTCATCAAATAAGCACGTCAGCTGTCCAGTCATGAGACCCGTAGGAAAGCCAGGAGGGAAGGTAGCTGCCAGGCTATGCCTGACAGAGGCGAATGACAGTCGATTTATGGATTTCGTTTTTAAAGGAACGCCACTGCCGTTGATGATGTCGGCTATGTCTAAAGTGATTCACTTCAAGGCGGGTAAAGAGTTCCGATATCTGTCCGGTATCCCGGCTCGACGCGTGCATCAACAGATCGCCGAATACTCCTCTGTCCCGTTCGCTGAAGGCTTTCCCGGTATCAGAACCCCATGGGGCAATGAATTCAGCCCAATGGATTGAGGACGGCGTTCGTTGTGCGGAGACCTGGCTTGACGGCACATCACTACCGCTATGGTGGGCACTGGCGCAGAACCGAAAGCATCATCGCTCAGGTGATATACAGGAAGCGTTCGAGGTCGGCTTTCTGCTGCGGTTGCAGCAGACGCTAATCATGCGGCATGAAACCGCCACCTCCCAATCAACCAGCTTTGATGCTTGAGGCTGTATTTGACGTTTGAGTTATTGCTTTTCCCGCCAAACCCTCCGAACTAGCGATCTTTGATCGCGCCGATCGGAGGGTTCACTCGCTCTTTCTCGAAGCCACCTCGTTCCACCTTCCCTTTCAAATTTTTGATTAGCGCTGTAGCGTCATTTCCCCATCAGTAATTACCCACGATCTCTATCGAGCGCAGCTTCGGTGTCAGTGCGGAGGTTGTCGTGGGCCATGGCTAGAGAATTGGCGACACTGGCGACATCGGCGACAACCCACGTCGGACGTGCCCTGGAGCGTGGCGACAAAAGTGGCGACAGTCGCCACTTCTTGCCCCCTAATGCCCGGAATGCTTGACTGTCTTTTCGAGTGGGTATAAAAATTGGCGCACGGATCGCTGTCGTTGACAGCACCAGCCCAGGTAGCCAGAACCTTTAAGGCTACGCCACTTGCGTGGTGGATCTCCCGAAGTGCGATTAGCGTCCGGCGGCTCGCACGGTCACTCCCCAAGAGTGATGGATGCCTACTCGACTTAATCTGCCCACTGCGGCAGACGATGGACTTCCCCTGCTGCGCTGCAGCAACCTCACCCTTCGGCACACTCAGCTGCGCCAATCCGCGCCCGTCTCTTTCTCCTGGAAAGAGACGGGCGCTCCTACCGCTGCTGCAGCCCAACTCGTACACGGCTTTGCGGCATTCCCCCTCGTGACAATCGGCGTGACAAACACCGAAATCACCAGCAACAGCGATGCAGATGGTGGTGTCGCAGCCCAAGGAATGGATTGCACCTGACTGACAGTCAGGAATGCCCCGGTCATCGCCTCACTGCCTTCACCTGACTCAGGATCTCGCGGCGCCGGTCTCGTCAGCCAGCGTAGCCTCCACCCGCCCACTTCTTCGGAAGTGTTCAGGAGGCCAGATCATGAGATGCCCAAGCTCCCGGTCGTAAAGAGCCGCCAGTCCCGCGTTAGTGGACAACCCTCACAGGTCGCAGGGGCCTTGATCCCTGATAACACTCAACAGCTGTGGCGGGAGTACGTGAGGACAACCAGCAATCACCGAGGAGAGGGCCCATGCAGCAGTTAGATCCGAAGCTTGAACTACCACGATCCCCTCGACCGTTAATCGAGTCGAATCCGGAGGCCGAACCTTATCCGGTGCAGGCGTTGGGGGGCATTCTTGGTCCCGCGGTCGAGCGCATGGCCGAGGTGATCGGCGTGCCTCAAGCACTGGCAGCACAATCGGTCTTGGCTGCCTCAGCGCTGGCCACTCAAGGTCATGCAGGCTTACACCTCGACGGAAGAAATTACCCCTTGTCGCTGTACCTGATCACGGTGGCCGCGTCAGGTGATCGCAAGACCGCCGCAGACAGGTTTGCATTGCTGCCAGCACGACAATGGGAGCGTGAACAGTGGCAGCGCTACCGCGAACAGCTCTCCCGGTACCGCGCCGCACAGCGACAGGCGCAGCGTATCAATCCTGCCGACCCCGACTCCGCAAATGACGTGCAGCTCGAAGCGGAGCCCTCTGCACCTCGGTTGATCACCACAGACCCGACTATCGAGGCCTTAATTAAGGGGCTCTGTCATGACTTGCCCAGCATGGGGCTGTTCTGTGATGAGGGCGGACAATTCCTCGGTAGCAGCACCATGAGTCGCGATAACCGTTTGAAAGCGATCACGACCTTGTCGTCACTCTGGGACGGGAGCCCGATTGATCGTGCTCGCTCCATGGTCGGTGAAAGCCTACGAGCCTACGATCGGCGCGTGAGCCTGCACCTGATGCTGCAACCGTACTTGGCCATGCAGTTACTCAGTGATCCGTTGCTGCAAGGGCAAGGCATCCTCGGTCGCTGTCTGATGACCTGGCCCACGAGTCTGGCTGGACAACGCAGCTACCAGGCTGTCGACTTGTCCAAAGACGCCGCACTAAAGCGATATCACCAACGCCTTTCGGGCCTGTTTCATCAGCCTTGGTCACTTTCCGCTGACGGTGCTCTCCAGCTATCACCGTTGAACCTCAGTCCATTGTCCCGTCGTCGCTGGATTGATTTGCATGACGCCATCGAAGCCCAGTTGGGTGAATTTGGGGAGCTGGCCAGCGTGCGGCCTAGCGGATCGAAAGCCGCCGACAACCTGCTGCGCGTCGCTGGCATTTTGGCCGTGGTGGAGGAGAGCAGTGTCGTGGAGGTCGATCATATCCAACGAGCCTCCGCTTTAATCGGCTACTACCTCAACGAGATCCAGCGCCTGACTGAACAGGAACCGGTGTGCCGGGTAAAGGAAGAGGCGGACCGGCTGCTGCGCTGGCTCCAGATCAAAGATTGGAAGCGCTTCAGTATTCGAGAGCTGAATCGCAACGGTCCCCGCTTTGCCCGTAAGAGCAGCCGTCATGCAGCTAAGCTGCTGGTCGAGTTGATTGATCATCAGTGGCTGATCACCGACGGGAATACCTTCGAGGTGCGCCATGTTCAATCTTGATGAGGCGCTGCGCAACCATCTGGCTCAGCGCCAAAAGGAGCCGAAAGCGCGGTTTGTCGCCGCGACTGTCGCCACTTTGTCGCCACGCTCAAAGCCAGGCAGGACAAGGGTTGTCGCCGCTGTCGCCGATGTCGCCACCACCCGTAAAGCTATCACCTCGACGACAGCCATCATCCAATGCTTGAAAGAGGAGGGCGCGCATCTCTATGTCACCGACAACACGCTGTGTTTTCGCCCGACTGATTGGGCTCAGCTCGCCATCGTGAGCGCGCACTGGCGAGCCCTTTTACATGATCTTGCTGCAGTCAATCAGGAGCAGAAAAATGGCTCGGGTCGGTAAGCGAGCTGGGCGCAATTTTGGTTTCGGTCGCCAGCTCAGCTATGCCGGACCGCAAGCCCTGAAAGAACTGTTTGGCGATGGCCATTTTGGTACCGTCAAAGCCCATAGCGATCGCTGGCAGGCCTTCGTGCAATGGTGTCGAACCGAAGAAGGACCGAGGCTCAATGACGCGCGACAGATCGACCGCGAGATCCTCATGCGGTACTCCGCCCACGTGCGCGAGCAGGTTAATCAGGGCAACGTCGGCATCGCCACCGCGCAGAATCGCCTGTCCAGTGTGAACCGAACCATAGCCGCGCTGCGCGGTGATCAGTACGTCAAAATCCCCAGTCCAAGTAAGGCGCTTGGCTTGCAGCGTTCAAGCGTTCGTAGTGAGGCGCCGCAAGGCCAAGACCGTGGGCAGGTCGGGCTGATTGCGCAAGCGCTGTCAGAGAGAGGCCAGCAACGAGTGACCGCAATTGTGCACTTGGCCCGGGAGACCGGCATGCGTTTGCGTGAGGCAATCTTGGCGGATCTGCTCCGACTGCAACGTGAAGCTCGGCAACTGGGCAAGATCAACATCCAGGATGGTACCAAGGGTGGTCGGTCAGGCGCATCGGCACCGCGTTGGATCGTGGTCACGGATCAAGTTCGCGATGCTCTGGCTAGGGCCTGCGAGGCGTTACCCAGTGGCAGTCGAAATTTGTTGGCACCCGATGAAAGCTACAAAGACTTCATACAAAAAGTCGTGCGGCCGGCACGGGACCTCCTGCATGAGCAGGGTCTGAAAGGCTTTCATGAACTGCGTGCGGCGTACGCCTGTGAGCGCTATGAGCAACTGACCGGCTTCCCTGCACCCATCAATGCCGGTCGTGGTTATAGAGAAGATCGTCAACTCGATCAGCGTGCACGACAGCAGATCAGTCATGAGTTGGGACATAACCGCATTGATGTGGTGAGTGCCTACATCGGAGGCCGGCGATGAAGTCCGAGTTCGATATAGCGTTGTTTCTGAGCCCCGTGCTCAAAGGTGCGCATGCCACGCGACAGCGGCACATCAGGCAAGCAGAAAGGATGCACGAGGTGCTTCGTGAGCGCTGGGGTTGCGCGACTCCTTGGTCTTGGAGGGAAAAACATGTGAGATGGTTTTTTGAGCACTATCTGAGTTGCTCAGCGCCCGCGACCGTCTATTACTATGCGTTAACAGCAGGATTGATCCGTCGCAGAAAGGCGCTACTCGTGGTTGTTTGATAGACGTTTTTAAGCGTGAGCCCCTGAGTATGGGAATGCGGAGCCTTCCCATACTCAGGGGCTTGGCTGAAGAGGCGCAGGCATACCAGCGATTTAGCGACAGTCGTCACTCCTTTCGCCCTGCTGCACGACACGGATTGTAGCCGGCGTTGCGTACCTTAGATGCTCAGCGAATCGGTACGACGTTGCGGTCCCTGGTTTGATTGATGGCCGATGCCGACAGGCTGCCGGTGGCCGCCTTCTGGATATGTTCACTCCACCAAGCCATCATCGGACGCCGGCGTTCGATGTAATCCGTCCGGTTGTAGGCGCTACGAACTTCGTCCTTGTCGACATGCGCCAGCGCGACCTCGATCAGCTCCGGATCCCAGCCATGCTCATTCAGGATGGTGCTCGCCATCGAGCGCAAGCCGTGGCTGACTAGACGGTCCTGAAAGCCCATGCGCTTCAATGCCATGTTGGCGGTCTGGCTATTGGCATGGGTGCGGGGATTTCTATCTGAGGGGAACACGTATTCTCTGTTACCGCTGAGTTGCTTGAGCGTCTCCAGTAACGAAATTGCCTGATCGGTAAGAGGGATTGTGTGCGGCCGACGCTTTTTCATGCGCTCTGGCGGAATGGTCCAAATGCGCTTGCCGAAGTCGATATCTGCCCATCGTGTGGTGGCTGCTTCGGCAGGGCGGGTCATCGTGTGCAACTGCCATTCGATCAGGCAGCGGGTCGTGCGCTTGATACTTGCGTTCGCGATTTCCATCATGAGCTCGGGAAGCTCCTCAGGTGGTAGCGCAGCCATGTTCTCTTTTTTAGGTTTCTTGAACACCGCCCGAATTCCATTGAGGGGGTTCGCAAAAATCAGCCCGGAGTTGACCCCGTAGGTCATGATCTCGTTGAGTCGTTGGCTCAATCGTTTGACGGTTTCGAGGCTTCCTTTGGCCTCGATTGGGCGAAGGATCTTGATAACCATCGGAGCAGTGATTTGAGAGAGCGGCGTTGTTTTCATGCTTGGGAAAACATGGAGCGTCAGCGATCTCCAAATGTCTTCGGCGTAGGCTTTGGTTACGGAGTCTTTCTTCAGCTCGAACCAGGCAGTGGCCACCTTCTCGAAAGTGTGTTCAGTCTCAGCAAGTTTGGCTTGCCTTACCTCATCACGCTGGGTTTTGGGATCAGTGCCCAAAGCAAGCAACTCACGCGCCTCTGCGGCTTTCTTCCGGGCGTTGGCTAGCGAGAGGTCAGGGTATGGACCAAGCGCCATGTTGATACGGCTTCTGGTCAACGGCTCGCGGTAATTGAAATTCCACATCATCGAGCCGCTGGCGCGTACTCGAAGCTGCAAGCCATCGCCGTCGCTGAGGACGAAGTCTTTACCAGTTGCCTTGATTGCCTTGAGCTGGCGATCGGAGAGGCGGGTTGCGTTAGTAGGCATGAGGGCTACCTCCAGCACCGTTTTGGTATCCTGAAAATAGCATTTGGCAGTCCGGGATACCACCTGGGATACCAAAGCGCCTGGAACTCAGAAACCCTGCAAAGCCCCCATAAGCGCTGAAACCCCTGTATTCACTGGATTTCAGGCACAAAAAAAGACGTCCGTGGACGTCTTTAGATGATGAAATGGTGGAGCCGGGGGGATTTGAACCCCCGTCCGCCAGTACTCCGCTGTCGGTACTACATGCGTAGCCGTGTCTATTAAGTTAACCCTCAGCGACCCGACGGGCAGGGTGCTTTGGGCGAGTTGTGTAAGTTTTAGCCGCTTCGTCCACAACGTACTGCACGGCGATTCTGTTCTATATGACAATCATTTTGGGTTTACAGACATCCCCTGATGATTGCTGGACCCGAAGGTACCAGGAGTGCATGTCAGCTGCAATTAAGCAGCGAGAGCAGCACCGTATTGGTCGTCATTGGCAACTATAAGTAGTTGCAACAGTGGATTTACGACTTCTGTTACCAAGTCGGCATGCACCTAGAGTTTCGCAACCGGCGTCGAATCCTAAACGGCCCCGAGCCTGGTGCTCTGTGAATCTTGTGAGCAACAAGCCTGCGCAGTGTACGCCAAACGGCTCACAAGGCCAACCCGAAGGTTGGCCTGAGCTTCGATCAGTTGTTGGTTCCGCTGGTTTTGCGGATTTCCAGAATGGTTTGCTGGGTTTCAGCCACGCATTCGTCGATCTTGCCCTGGGCCTTGAGTGCCTGGGCTTTTTGCACACTGGCTTCTACCCGTTGATTCAGGTCGGGTGAGGCCATTGCCTGCGCCTTGGCGTTGTTGATGGTTTGCAGATTGGCATCACACAGGTCAGCGGGCTTGTCGGCAGCGAACGAAGCCGACGCCATCATCGAGGCAGTAACGAACAGACCTAACAGTACAGAACGTTTCATATGAATCTCCTTGAACTGAGGGATCCAGACTTCGCTGGCCGTCAGGACGGGCAACCGAATGGAGGACAAGCCCCGATTGTTCGGGGCCTGTTCTGTGGACTGCGGTCGCTCACAAGGGTTCTATTTTTCTTCAGAGGGCGGTTGCGGGGGCTTTGGCTCGGGTTACCCGGTCCACCAGATACACCAGACCGTGGTAGTCGATTCCACCATGTTGCGTCAGACCGATCTCACAGGTGCGGCTGGTGGAAATCCCCTCGCTGCATTGTTGCACCGCGTCCTTGAGCGTTCGCAGGGAGTGGTTGTTGAGCTCCGGCGTGGTGAAACCCTTGTCGCCGGCGAAACCGCAGCAGTGAATGCCTTCCGGAATCACCACGTTCTTGCTGCATTTGCGCGCCAGGTCGATCAGCGCCTGGCTTTCCCCCAGATGCTGAGTGCTGCAGGTCACGTGAACGGCAATCGGTGCTTCCTGCGGGGTGAAGTCGAGCCGATCCATCAGGTGCGTACGGATGAAGCGCACAGGGTCATACAGATCCAGGCGAACATTTCCCACATCCTGCACCAGCCGCAGCGTGCAGGGGCTGGTGTCGCAATAGATCGGATCGAGTCCGCCGCGACTGGCCTGGAGCAGCGCGCCGATCAGCTCCTGACGCTTGTGTTCGGCCTGTTCGGCATAGCCCTTGGACGCGAAGGGCTGGCCGCAGCAGAGGTTGTCCAGATTGTCCGGGAACACCACTTGATAACCGGCCTTTTCCAGCAGACCACGGGTTTTGTCGTACAGCGACATCTGCTCCTTGTCGCCCGCCGCCGGCCCCATCACTCGCGATACACACGCCGCCAGATACACGACGCGCGGGCGTTCGTCCGACACGGCCGGGCTGAAGCGAATGGCTTTTTCCGGTTGCGGCATCGCGCTGGTCCACAGCGGCACTTGACCTTTGGACAGCCGCGTCAGGGTCGCCGAAAGCTTCGCCAGGCGCGGTGCCCCCAACAACATCCGCGCACCGTTGGCCACATGCAGGGTGAAACGCGCACCTTGCAGGGTGGTGGCGAAATTTCCTTCGATCAAGTTGGCAGTTTTCGTATGCGTGGCGTGACGGCTGCGCAGCTTTTTCACCAGCTCGCCGGTGTTGATGCCTACAGGGCAACGTTGCGCACACAAACCGGTCGCGGCGCAGGTATCGATGCCTTGGTAGTCGTAGGCTTTTTCCAGTTCGGTGGTGTCGATTCCGGCGCGTTTTCTTGCCTGGATGTCGCGCCAGATCACGATGCGCTGGCGCGGGCTCAGGGTCAGGCCTTTCGAGGGGCAGACCGGCTCGCAGAAACCGCACTCGATGCATTTATCCACAATCTCGTCGGCCGCCGGCAGCGGTTTCAGGTGCTTGAGGTGGATCTGCGGATCTTCGCTGAGCACCACGTCCGGATTGAGAATGCCGTTGGGGTCGAGCAGGCGTTTGAGCTGCCACATCAATTGATAGGCGTCACTGCCCCATTCCAGTTCGACGAAGGGCGCCATGTTGCGCCCGGTGCCGTGTTCGGCCTTCAGCGAACCGCCGAACTCCACGGCCACCAGTTGCGCCACGTCGTCCATGAACGCCTGATAGCGTGCGACTTCTTCCGTGCTGTTGAAGCCTTGGGTGAAGACGAAGTGCAGATTGCCTTCCAGCGCGTGTCCGAAAAGGATCGCTTCGTCGTAGGAGTGTTTGTCGAACAACTCGATCAAGCGGTTTACGCCGATGGCCAGTTGCTCGACCGGGAAGGTCACGTCTTCGATGATCACCGTGGTGCCGGTCTTGCGCACCGCGCCAACGGCAGGGAAGGTGTCCTTGCGGATTGCCCAGAGGCGGGCGTTTTCGACCGGGTCTTCGGTGAAGTCGACCTGTTTCTCCACCGGGAAGGCGCTGAGCGAGGCCATGATCTGCGCCAGTTGTTCCTGCAGCAAAGTGGAAGAAGCGGCGCGGGATTCGATCAACAGCGCGCAGGCATTGTTCGACAGCTGCTGTACGAAAGCCGGCATGCCGGGTTTGTCCTGCACCGAGCGCAGGCTGCGGCGGTCGAGCAGTTCCACGGCCGACACCGGTTGGCTTTTAAGCACGGTGACGGCGTTGCAGCAGGTTTCCACATCCGGGAATACGATCAGCGCCGAGGCCTTGTTCGGATGGTCGATCACCGTGTCGTAAGTCACGGCGCTGATGAAACCGAGAGTGCCTTCGGAACCGACCAGCAAGTGGCTCAAGATATCCACAGGCTCATCGAAATCCACCAGGGCGTTGAGCGACAGGCCGGTGGTATTTTTCAGACGGTATTTGTGGCGGATTCGCGCGGCGAGTTCGGCATTGGCGCGGGTCTCGCGGCCCAAAGTCGCCAGACGTTCCAGCAACTCACCGTGGCTGACTCGAAACGCCGCGACACTGGCGGCATCTTCGGTGTCGAGTCGCGTGCCGTCGGCCAGCACCAGACGAATCCCGGCCAGCGTGTGATAGGTGTTTTGCGCAGTGCCGCAGCACATCCCGCTGGCGTTGTTGGCGACGATGCCACCGATTTTGCAGGCATTGATCGACGCCGGATCCGGACCGATCTTGCGCCCGAATGGTGCGAGCCATGCGTTGGCCTGGGCACCGATCACCCCCGGTTGCAGGCGAATTTGTGTGCCTTGTCCGCGGATTTCACGCGCGTTCCAGTTATCCCCAAGCACGATCAGCACCGAATCGCTGATCGCCTGTCCGGACAGGCTGGTGCCGGCGGCGCGGAAGGTCACCGGGACCTGATCGCGCTGGGCCAGTTTCAGCAGCGCTACCACTTCATCTTCGGATTCGACGCGGATCACCAGTTGCGGAATCAACCGGTAGAAGCTGGCATCGGTGCCGAAAGCCAGGGTCGACAGCGGATCGTCGAAACGCCGTTCGGCAGGAATCAATTGCTGCGCATCGCGCAGGAAAGTCGCCGGTAAGGTCATTGGTCCTCCAGGATCAACACCACCAGGTCTTTCGGGCCGTGGGCGCCGTAGGCCAGGACTTGTTCGATGTCGGCGGTTTTCGACGGGCCGGACACCAGCAGCGCGTTGGTCGGCATGCCTTGGGCCCACTCGAATTCCTGCTGCACCTGATAGAAGTTGTCGCGGATCTGGCTGGCCTTGAGCAGGGCGAAATGCACCGGCGGTACCAGGCTCATCAGCCGTGGTTCTTCGCGGGTCGGCCAGAGAATCAGGCTGCCGGTGGCGGCAATGGCGCCAAGGGTGCCGGTGAGGCTGGCCGGGGTGTCGTTGAACAACTCGGCTTTCCATTCCTCCATCGGCCGGTCGTAGGATTTCAGCGCCGGCAGATCAGGATTGTTCGCCCAGTGTTGTGTGATGCGCTGCCCGTGCGGCGTAGTCGGTGCGATCAGCAGGCTCGGCAACTGGCGGTCGCGCAGCAGTTGCGCCAGCAGCGCCGGCCACCCATCAGCGGATGTCAGGTGGATTTCGGTGTGCACCGCTTCCATCAGTTTGCGCAGTTGCGGGATCCGTTGTTCGGCGCTGTAGGTGTAGGGCTGGGTCACCAGATCGACGTCAAAGTTGTCGGCAATCGGCGTGGTGCCGGTCAGACTTTTCCTTAACTTGCCGAGGATATTTTGCTTGGCGCTCATCAACGGTCTCCTTGTTTGGCCAGGTGTTCGCGAGCCATGTCATGCAATGAGCGGGCGGCGGGTTTCGGCGCGCTGTGATTCTGCGTCCACGGGCCGACGTTGTTCGGCGCCAGGGCGCGCAGTCGCGTGGCAAAAAACGCAAACAGTCGATACAGGGTCGGCGAACTGTTGAGCTTCGCCCAGGCGTTCCAGATGAGACGTTCCTTGCGCGAATACTTGCTGCCCTGGCCGCGCATCACTTGATGAGGACTGTCGGGGGCTTTGACGTTCTCTTCGCGTAGGCGGCGCAGCAGTGCGGGAATAGGAATTTTTACCGGACACACTTCACCGCAGGCTCCGCACAACGAAGAAGCGCTCGGGTGATCCGGGACTTTCGCCAGGCCGACCATGTGCGGAGTAATGATTTTGCCGATCGGGCCGGGGTAAACCTCGCCGTAGGTATGGCCGCCGACGCGGGTGTAGACCGGGCAATGATTCATGCAGGCGCCGCAGCGGATGCAGTTCAAGGTTTGGCGCAGTTCGCTGTCGGCGAAAGCCTGGCTGCGACCGTTGTCGAGCAGTACCAGATGCACTTCCTGCGGGCCGTCGAGTTCATGCTCCTTGCGCGGGCCGGAGATCATGTTGACGTAGGTGGTGATCGGAATGCCCAGCGCCGAGCGGGTCAGCAGCGACAGTAGCGGCACCACGTCGCGCAGGTTTTCCACGACTTTTTCGATACCGGTAACGGCGATGTGCACCGGTGGCACGGTGGTGGTCATGCGGCCGTTGCCTTCGTTTTCCACCAGCAGCAGGGTGCCGGTTTCGGCCACGGCGAAGTTGACGCCGGAGACGCCGATGTCCGCTTCGAAGAATTTCTGCCGCAGGACCCTGCGACCGATCTGAATGAGTTGGTCAACGTCCTTGGTGTATTCCACGCCAAGTTTGTCGTGGAACAAGGACGCGACCTGACCGGCATTCTTGTGGATTGCCGGCATGATTATGTGAGAAGGCTTCTCGTGGTCGAGCTGGACGATGTACTCCCCCATGTCGGACTCCAGACATTCAATGTCCCGAGCCTCGAGGAAATGGTTCATCTCCATCTCTTCGCTGACCATCGATTTGCCCTTGATCACTTGCCGCGCCTCGTGAGCGCGGATGATCGAAAGGACGATGCCATTGGCCTCGTCCACCGTTTCCGCCCAGTGCACTGTCACACCGTTGCGGGTCAGGTTCTGTTCCAGTTGCTCGAGCAGGTCGGGCAACTTGGAGAGCGCACGCGCCCTGATCGAGTTGCCCAGGGCGCGCAAGTGTTCTCTTTCGTGGGCATCGCTGAAAGCCGCTGCCCGCTTGGTCATCAATGAATCCATCGCGGTGCGGAAGTTGTTCCGTAACTGCGAGTCGCCCAGGGCGTTGTGTGCCCGGGTGCGGAAATCTTCTTCTACGGCAACCGTAGGAATAATCGTGGAAGTGCTCATCGCGCACCTCCGGTTCGTTGCCAGAGGAAGCTCGCCAGATGTTGCCCGCGCAGTGCTTCCTGCTGTTTTTCCAGCGAGCCGTTGATGTTCATCAGGCAGCCGCAGTCGGCACTGAGTACCTGATGCGCGCCGGATTCCTTCAACGCCCGGGTCTTGTCAGCCACCATCGCGCCGGAAATGTCTGGCATACGGACGCTGAATGTCCCACCGAAGCCACAGCATTCGCTTTCGTGATCGTGGTTGACCCGTTCCACGTTGCTCAACTGCGCCAACAACTCGCGGCCGTGCAGGTGGGTGTTCATTTCCCGGCGCGCCGAACACGAGGTGTGCAGCGCCACTTTCACCGGCTCGCCGCTGTCCTTGAGCTGCACCTTGCAGACGAACAGCAGAAACTCGGCCAGCTCATAGGTACGGGCCGCGAGGGCCTGAACCTGTTTCAACGTTTCCGGCTCGTCCTTGAACAAGTCGGCGTAATGCTCGCGGATCATTCCGGCGCACGAACCCGACGGCACCACCACCGGATAGTCCCCGGCAAACAGCGCCAGTTGCGAGCGCGCCACCGTCCGTGCCTGCTCGGTGTAACCCGAGGTGTAGGCCGGTTGTCCGCAGCAGCTCTGCCCTTGCGGGTAGTCGACCCGGATGCCTTCGCGTTCCAGCAAGTGGATCGCGTCCATCCCGGCTTCCGGGTAGAACAGGTCGACCACGCACGTGCCGAACAGGTAGACCCGCGATGGTTTCTCGCCGGGGTATTGCCGGGGTTCGGGCAGTGGCGGTGCGACGCGAGTGGCGTTGGGCACAGCGTTGTAAAAAAGCTCGCTCATCAGGCGTGTCTCCGGGTGGGCCCGGTTATCCGTCTGTTGAGGCTGCCGAATATAGAGCGCGTTGCTTTCAGCAGCCTTACAGACCGGGTTGTGAATTGCTGACACCGGAATCACGAACCGGTGTCGGTTTTTTCCATGTTGCTTGTCGGCTTAATGCACCAGCATGCCGGTGAACCAGTAGGCCTGAGCCAAAGTGATGAGGCCGACAATCGTTGCAAAGAATAGGCTGTGCTTGAGGGTGAAGCGGAACAGATCGGATTCCTTGCCCACCAGGCCAGTTGCTGCGCAGGCCACGGCGATCGATTGTGGCGAGATCATCTTGCCGGTCACACCGCCGCTGGTATTGGCGGCCACCAGCAGGGTGTCGTTGACCCCGATCTGGTGTGCGGTGGTCGCTTGCAGCGAACTGAACAGGGCGTTGGACGAAGTATCGGAACCGGTCAGGAACACGCCGAGCCAGCCGAGGAACGGCGAGAAGAACGGGAACGCTGCTCCAGTACCGGCCAGTACCAGAGCCATGGTCGAGGACATGCCGGAATAGTTGGTGACGAAGGCAAACGCCAGCACCATGCCGATCGACAGGATCGGCCAGCGCAGTTCGTAGAAGGTCTCTTTCAAAGTGGTCAGACCAGTTTTGAAGTTGATCTTCAGCACCAGCATCGAGATCAGCGCGGAGAAGAAAATCGCCGTGCCGGTCGCGGAAATCGGATCGAGTTTGAACACGGCCGGGATCGCGGTCGGGGCGGCTACGATCGGTGCAGTCTTGATCACCAATTGATCGAGGTGCGGAATCGCGAAGTTGAACACCCAGGCGTACATCGAACCGCCGGCGGCGAACATGGCCTTGAATGGCTTGAGGGTCCAGATGGTCACCAGCACAGTGAGGATCAGGAACGGCGACCACGCCTTGAAGATTTCCCCGAGGCTGTAAGGCGAAGCGACGGTGGTGCGCTTCTGGCCGAAACCGCCGACGCTGGCAGTCACCACCGAAGCGGAAACAGCACCGGCAATGTGCTGGCCGGCGGCACGTTTCGGTTGCCAGACCTTCAGGAACAGGGTCAGCGAAATCAGACTGGCAAGGGCCGACGTGATGTCCGGCAGTTCCGGGCCGATGAAGTTCGACGTGAAGTATTGGGTGACGGCAAAGCTCAAGCCTGCGACCAGCGCCGCCGGCCAGGTTTCACGCACGCCGCGCAGGCCATCCATCATGAACACCAGCCAGAACGGCACGAACAGCGACAGCAGTGGCAGTTGGCGGCCGGTCATGGCGCCGATCTTGAACGCGTCGATGCCGGTGACTTGCCCGGCCACGATGATCGGAATCCCCAGCGCGCCGAACGCTACCGGTGCGGTGTTGGCAATCAGGCACAGGCCGGCGGCGTACAGCGGGTTGAATCCCAGTCCCACCAGCAGCGCAGCGGTAATCGCCACCGGCGCGCCGAAACCGGCGGCACCTTCCAGGAATGCACCGAAGCAAAAACCGATCAGCAGCACCTGCAGGCGTTGGTCGTCAGTGATCGACAGTACCGAGCTGCGGATGACCTCGAACTGACCGCTCTTGACCGTCAGTTTGTACAGGAACACCGCTGCCACAATGATCCAGGCAATCGGCCACAGACCATAGGCGAAGCCATATCCGGCAGCGGCGAACGCCATGTCGACCGGCATCTGGAACGCGAAGATCGCCACGGCGATGGCCAGGGCGAGCGTGATGCTGCCGGCCACATGACCTTTGAGGCGGAACACCGCCAGGGCGAGGAAGAAGAAAACGATGGGGATGACGGCCGCGAGTGCGGACACGCCGAGACTGCCGAGCGGGCTGTAGAGCTGTTGCCAGGTTTGCATATGGGGTGGCCCCTAATTGTTGTTGGTCAGGCACTGTCAGCGTTCTTGGTTAATTGGTAAGACCAATTTACAAGTGCTGTCGGCTAGGGTAAAAGCCTTGATGTCGGTGTGTCAATTTGCCGCCCTAAAACTTTTGTCGAACAACCGGACGGCGAGTCGGATTGCACCGGTTGAATTGGCGTCATCTGGCAGGTGTCGGCGCAGCGTCGATAGGCCAGAATAGAGAGCCCGGCGAGTGGTCGGGATGGTGGAGAGTTGAGTGATGGGGTTTGATCAGATACGTCAGCGCCGTTTGTCTGACGACATTGTCGAGCGACTGGAAGGGATGATTCTCGAGGGCACGCTGAAGTCCGGCGAGCGCCTGCCAGCCGAGCGGACACTGGCGGAACAGTTCGGCGTTTCCAGGCCCTCGTTGCGCGAGGCGATTCAGAAGCTTGCGGCCAAGGGGTTGCTGGTCAGCAAGCAGGGCGGCGGCAACTATGTCGTGGAAAGCCTCGGTTCGACGTTCAGCGATCCGCTGCTGCAATTGCTGGAAAGCAATCCCGAGGCGCAACGTGATCTGCTGGAATTTCGCCACACGCTGGAGGCATCGTGTGCCTATTACGCAGCATTGCGCGCCACGGATGTGGATCGTGAACGGCTGACGGCTGCGTTTGAAGAGTTACAGGACTGCTATTCGCGTCATGACGAAGTGAGCCGGGCGGAAGAGGGCGCGGCGGATGCGAAATTCCACCTGGCGATTGCCGAAGCCAGTCATAACGCGGTGTTGCTGCACACCATTCGCGGGCTGTTCGATCTGCTCAAGCGCAACGTCGTGACCAACATCGGTGGCATGTACAAGCAGCGCACAGAAACCCGCGACATGCTGATCACCCAGCATCGGGAGTTGTATCTGGCGATTATCGAGGGGCGCGCGGAACAGGCGCGTGAGGTGTCCAGCCGACACATTCTGTATGTGCAGGAAGTGCTGGAAGAAGTGCGCCAGGAAGTGCAGCGCATGGCTCGCGCCGAGCGACGCAAAGGGATGTAAAAAAGACCGCCCCCGTGCCGGGCGCGGGAACGGTCATTCAGGCAGAGGAATCAGTCTTCCTTGCCCTTGTTGCGCACCGCACGCTGCAACTCGCGACCGGCGTCGCGTTCGCGTTCGGTATCACGCTTGTCGTATTCCTTCTTGCCCTTGCCCAGCGCGATCTCGCACTTGACCATGTGCTTGCTCCAGTACCAGGACAGGCACACGCAGGCGTAACCCTTCTGCTGCACGGCGGCGGCGAGCTTGTCCAGCTCGCGGCGGTTGAGCAGCAACTTGCGGGTACGCACCGGGTCGGCAATGACGTGGGTGCTGGCGGTCATCAGAGGCGTGATGTGGCTGCCGAGCAACCAGGCCTCGCCATCCTTGAGCAACACGTAACTGTCGACCAGTTGCAGCTTGCTTGCCCGCAGACTTTTTACTTCCCAGCCGGCCAGGACCAGACCAGCCTCGAACTTGTGCTCGATGAAGTAATCGTGTCGCGCCTTTTTGTTTTGCGCGATGGTCCCTGTTGGGTGTTTTTTCTGTTTAGCCATAGGGGCGGCATTATATGGAGATAAACGGCTGTCGGCTACGGTGATGCTGCGTGCTTGAGCAGGTTGAGTGAATCCCGGACAATGCGGCCTCTTTTTCTAACGCTTGGGCGTGATAAACGATGTCGACAGACAAGGTTTCTGTCCACGGCAGTTGGGCTAGCCGCTGGGTTTTCATATTCGCCGCGACCGGTTCGGCCGTGGGATTGGGCAGCATCTGGAAATTCCCCTACATGGTCGGGGTCTACGGTGGCGGCGCCTTCGTGCTGATGTTTCTTGCGTGTATCGCGCTGATCGGCATCCCGGTAATGCTCGCCGAAACCCTGATCGGCCGCCGTGCCCGCCAGAGTCCGGCGAATGCCCTGAAGGTGCTGGCGCGGGAAGCCGGGCACTCGGGCAAGTGGTCGTGGGGCGCGTTCGCCGGGATGATCACGGCGCTGCTGATCCTGTCTTTCTACAGTGTGGTCGGCGGCTGGTCGCTGGATTACATCATTGATATGGGGCGCGGAGACTTCCAGGGCGCGACGGCTGATCAGGTTGGAGCCTACTTCGGTAATGTCATCGCCGACCCGTGGCGTATCACGCTGTGGCACACGGTTTTCATGCTGTTGTCGGCGGTGGTGATTGCCAAGGGTGTGGTCGCCGGGCTCGAGCGCAGCCTGCGGATCATGATGCCGCTGCTGTTCGTGATGGTGCTGGTGCTGCTGGGTTACAGCATGACCACCGGGCATTTCATGGAAGGCGTGCATTTCATGTTCGACTTCCACCCGGAAAAAGTCCTCGACGGCTTGCTGCCGGCCATGGGCCACGCGTTCTTCTCCCTGAGCGTGGGCGTGGGCTCGATCATGATCTACGGCGCCTACATGACCAAGGAAGCCTCGCTGTCGGGCACGGTCGTCGGTGTGGCGCTGCTCGATACCTTTGTTTCGCTGGTGGCCGGTCTGGCCTTGTTTCCGATTGTGTTCGCCGGTGGTTTGAACCCGAGTGAAGGCCCGGGGCTGATGTTCGTCAGCCTGCCATTTGCTTTCGGTAACGTGCTGTTCGGCCAGTTGATGGGCGTGGTGTTCTTCGTTCTGGTGGCCATTGCGGCCTGGAGCTCGGCGATTTCCCTGCTGGAGCCAATGGTCGCCTATCTGGTCGAGCGGACTAAAATCAGCCGTGCCTGGGTGACATTCTGGTTGGCGTTCACCTGCTGGTTCGTTGGCCTGGGCACGGTGTTTTCCTTCAATATCTGGAAGGAAGCCAAATTTTTCGTGAACGATGGTGGGGTGTTCCATCTCTACCAGTGGGGTGCGGCCGGTGGCCTGGACTTCTTTGGCGTGATCGACTTCTTCACCTCGCGCATCATGTTGCCGCTCGGTGGGCTGTGCTTTGTGCTGTTTGCCGGTTGGGTGATGGGGCGTGAGGCGGTACGTGATGAATTGTCGATTCGCAGCCCGGCGCTGTTCGCCCTGTCTCTGTTTTTGATGCGCTATGTGGCGCCCATCGGCATTCTTGTAGTGTTTGCCGCCCAGCTCTGGAAGTGACGCTTACATGACGACACATATTCAACGATCGGCGCTGCTGCCTTATCCGGCGCAATTTCTCTACGACCTCGTCAATGATGTGGCACGTTACCCGGAATTTCTGCCGTGGTGCTCGTCTGCTGAAGTCCTGGAAAGCTCGCCTGAGCACATGCGCGCCAGTGTCGGCGTGGCCAAGGGCGGCCTCAGTCAGCACTTCGTGACACGAAATACGCTGGTGCCGGGGCAGTCGATCGAGATGAACCTGGAGGAGGGACCGTTCAATCAGCTGCACGGCGTCTGGGTATTCAAGGCGCTGAACGAGAAGGCCTGCAAGATCAGTCTGGATCTGTCCTTCGACTACGCCGGGCCGCTGGTCCGCGCGACGCTCGGTCCTTTGTTCAATCAGGCGGCCAATACATTGGTGGACGCGTTCTGCCAGCGCGCCAAGCAGATGCATGGTTGAGCCGGTGATCGAAATCGAAGTGGTGTATGCGGCGGTTGATCGTCAGGTTTTGCGTGTAATCAGTGTTGCTGAGGGTACGACGGTGCGTGCGGCGCTGATGGCGTCGGAGATTGATGCTGAATTTCCGGGGCTGGATCTGAGCAGTTGTCCCTTGGGTATTTTCGGCAAAGTGATCGCTGATCCGGATACTCGACAGGTTCAGGAGGGTGATCGCATCGAGATCTATCGACCACTGTTGGCTGATCCGAAAGAAGTGCGTCGTCTGCGTGCCGCCAAAGCCGCCGAGGCCAAGGCGCGAAACCAATAGGCTGGCAAAACGGCAGGCAATAAAAAACCCGGAATTTCCGGGTTTTTTATTGCGTCGCAAATTATTGCGGCGAGGTGTCCAGCGGTTCTGGCGTTGGAACCGGAACGGTTTCCACACCATCGACGTCCTTCTGGATCTGATCCAGCAAGGAACCAGGCTTGGCCGGTTTTTCCGGTTTCGGCTGCTCGGTGTTTTCAGCAGGAGCGGTCACGCTGGTGCCACTGTCCTTGCCGAGAATGGCTTCGTCACGGCTCACGCCCGGCATGAAGTCACCGGACAGACTGACAAGGCGGTCATTCGAGTCGAAAATGACACTCATGCGTTCCTGCTGGCGTTCACCGCCACCAGGTTGCAGGCTGTACAGATAATCCCAGCGGTTGGCGTGGAACGTGTCGGCAAGCAGAGGGTTGCCCATGATAAACCGTACTTGCGGCCGGGTCATTCCCGGGCGTAACTGGTCTATCATGTCCTGCGTGACGACATTGCCCTGCTGGATGTCGATTTTGTAAACCCCGGGGAATGAACAACCGGCGAGTGCGAGCAGTCCCACAAAGGTGAAACTGGTTAGCAAGAGCTTGGTGTTTTGCATCGGTGGGCGACTTCCACTATCTTGGCTGGGACAACGTAAACGCCGATCATACCCGCATTAAGAGAAGCTGCGAAGCAGCATCGCGAGAAAGCTGACCATGGTTGAAAATAGCGAACTACGCAAAGCCGGCCTCAAAGTGACCCTGCCACGGGTCAAGATCCTGCAAATGCTCGACTCTACAGAGCAGCGTCACATGAGTGCCGAGGACGTCTACAAGGCGTTGATGGAAGCTGGCGAGGACGTCGGTCTGGCCACGGTCTACCGTGTTCTGACCCAGTTCGAAGCGGCTGGCCTCGTGGTCCGTCACAACTTCGACGGCGGCCACGCGGTATTCGAATTGGCCGACGGTGGCCACCACGACCATATGGTTAACGTGGAGTCGGGCGAAGTCATCGAATTCTTCGACGAAGAAATCGAAAAACTTCAGAAGGCGATCGTCGAGAAGCACGGTTACGAGATGGTTGATCACAATCTCGTACTGTACGTACGCAACAAAAAGTAAGCATGTCGCGCGAATTTCAGGTTCGCGAAACGAGCGAAGGCGACCCAAGGGTCGCCTTCGTGCTTTCTGGCGTGCTTAAACCTTTGCGGTGACGACCATCTTTTTCGCGTGCGCCAAAGACTCTTTGGTCAGATCGATGCCGCCAAGCATGCGTGCGACTTCTTCTATACGGTCATTCTTGCTCAGCTTCGAAACAGCCGTGTGAGTGGCCTGCTCGCCTCGCACCTTGTGCACGAACAGATGCTGATGCCCCTGAGCCGCGACTTGCGGCAAGTGCGTAACCGTCAGTACCTGTCCGCGATCCCCGAGGCGACGCAGCAACTGGCCGACGATTTCAGCCGTTGGACCGCCAATCCCCACGTCCACTTCGTCGAATACCAATGTCGGTACGCGAGAGGTCTGGGCGGTAATCACCTGGATGGCCAGACTGATCCGTGACAGCTCACCGCCGGACGCCACTTTGGCCAGGGCCTTCAACGGTTGGCCCGGGTTGGCGCTGACCAGCAGCTCGACCTGTTCCAGGCCATTGGGTTGCAGTTCGCTGCTGTTGTTGGCGCGCAATTCGATGGTGAAGCGACCGCCGGGCATGCCCAGGCGTTGAATCTCCTGCTCCACCGCGCTTGCCAGGCTGCCGGCTGCCTGATGACGCAGCTCGCTCAGCTCCTGGGCCTTTTCCTGATAATGGCGGGCATAGGATGCAAGTTCCTCGGCGAGGCGTTCGATGGATTCATCGTTGGCGTCGAGGGCTTCGATTTCGTCGAGCAGCTTCTGTTGCATCTCCGCCACTTCAGTCGGCTGAATGCGGTGTTTGCGTGCCAGTGTGTAAATGGAGTCCAGACGTTCTTCCAGATATTGCAGGCGCGCCGGGTCGGCATCGAAATTGTCGAGAAAGCGATTGAGTTCGCCGACGGCTTCTTCGACCTGGATCTGCGCACTGGTCAGCAAGCTGCTCGCTTCACCCAGCGCGCCGACCGAATTGTTCACGCTCGACAGTCGATTGAGGCTGGCCGTCAGGGCATTCAGCACGTTGCCGGAATCGCTTTCGCTGCATTGCTCGACCACTTGTCGGCAGATGCCGAGCAGGGTTTCTGCGTTGGTCAGGTTCTTGTGTTCCTGCTCCAGTTCTTCCAGTTCGTTTTCGCCGAGGCCGAGGTTTTCCAGCTCCTCGAGCTGGTAGCTGAGCAATTGATGGCGTGCACGCTGTTCGTCGCCGGAATTGGACAGGCGTTCCAGCTCCTGACGGGTCTGGCGCCAGCGCTGGGCGGCCAGGTGAACCTGGCGTGCCAGATCGGTGGCCCCGGCGTATTCGTCGAGCAGGCGCCGGTGGGTGTCGGTCTTGAGCAGGGATTGGTGTTCGTGCTGGCTGTGGATATCGATCAGCAGCTCGCCGAGTGCCTTGAGGTCACCGAGCGGGCAGGGCGTGCCATTTATATAGCCGCGTGAGCGACCTTCGGACGTGATGACCCGGCGCAGGATGCACGGACCGTCGGTTTCCAGGTCGCGTTCCGCCAGCCAGGCACTGGCCTCGGGAATATCCGCCAGATCGAAGGTCGCCAGGATATCGGCCTTGTCGGCGCCCGGTCGCACCACGCCGCTGTCGGCGCGATCACCGAGCGTCAGGCCCAGGGCGTCGAGCATGATCGATTTGCCGGCGCCGGTTTCCCCGGTAATCACGCTCATGCCGCGATCGAGTTCGAGATCGAGATGTTCAACGATGGCGTAGTTGTGTACGGACAGGTGCACCAGCATAAAGGCCGCTCCCAGGCTTCAGGTCTGGTTATTTATACAGTGTTTTGTTTCGGGCTGACAATGCCCTCGCTCAGCTCAATGGAGAAGATCCGATCAAATGCTTGTCGCGCGCAGGAATGCCAATGCAGCACTTTTTTGTAGGGTTAATCGTTGTCAGCCCTTGAAGCCTGATTTTGCGGCCCCATATACCGGGGCAGAAGCGCGAATCGAACTCGCGGACGATATTGAAAGGAGAATTCTATGGCTGACGAACAGACAGTAGATACGCAAAACCCAGAAGCCAATCAGGCGCCCGAGACTTCGGGTGATGACCTGGCGACCCGTGTACAAGTGCTCGAAGAGCAATTGGCCGCCGCGCAGGATCAATCGCTGCGCGTAGCTGCCGATCTGCAGAACGTCCGCCGCCGTGCCGAGCAGGATGTCGAAAAGGCGCACAAGTTTGCGCTGGAAAAATTCGCCGGCGACCTGCTGCCGATCGTCGACAGCCTGGAGCGCGGCCTCGAGCTGTCGAGCCCGGATGACGAAAGCATCCGTCCGATGCGCGAAGGCATCGAGCTGACCCTGAAAATGTTTCACGACACCCTCACGCGTTATCAGCTTGTAGCTGTCAGCCCGCAGGAAGGCGAACCGTTCAACGCCGTGGAACATCAGGCAATGGCCATGCAGGAAAGTGATGTCCTGGAGCCGAACAGCATTCTGAAGGTATTCCAGAAGGGCTACCAGCTCAACGGTCGCCTGCTGCGTCCGGCGATGGTCGTGGTCAGCAAGGCGCCGGCGCCAGTTTCGCCTTCGATTGACGAGAAGGCTTGAAATTAGCCGCAAGGCCCCCATTTAGAAGTCAAGCGTTTAAGTATTACCGCAGTTAGCCACCACTGCTGCGGCAAAAAAATCCAAAGTTTCGGGAGAGTGAACATGGGCAAAATTATCGGTATCGACCTGGGGACTACCAACTCCTGCGTCTCCGTGCTGGAAAACGGCGTGGCCAAAGTTATTGAGAACGCCGAAGGCGCGCGTACAACGCCGTCGATCATTGCTTACGCCAATGATGGTGAAATTCTGGTAGGTCAGTCCGCCAAGCGTCAGGCTGTGACCAACCCGCACAACACACTGTTCGCAGTGAAGCGCCTGATTGGCCGCCGCTTCGACGAAGAAGTTGTACAGAAAGACATCAAGCTGGTGCCTTACAAGATCGTCAAGGCCAACAACGGTGACGCCTGGGTCGAGGCTTCCGGCAAGCAGATGGCTCCGCCGCAAATCAGCGCCGAAGTCCTGAAAAAGATGAAGAAGACCGCCGAAGACTACCTCGGCGAAGCGGTGACCGAAGCGGTGATCACCGTTCCGGCCTACTTCAACGACAGTCAGCGTCAGGCGACTAAAGATGCTGGTCGCATCGCCGGTCTGGACGTAAAACGTATCATCAACGAACCAACCGCAGCCGCTCTGGCTTATGGCATGGACAAGGCCAAGGGCGATCACACCGTGATCGTTTACGACCTGGGTGGTGGTACTTTCGACGTTTCCGTGATCGAAATCGCTGAAGTTGACGGCGAGCACCAGTTCGAAGTGCTGGCCACCAACGGTGACACCTTCCTGGGTGGTGAAGACTTCGACATGCGCCTGATCGACTACCTCGTCGACGAGTTCAAGAAAGAGTCCGGCATGGACCTGAAGAACGATCCTCTGGCCTTGCAGCGTCTGAAAGAAGCCGCTGAGAAAGCCAAGATCGAGCTGTCTTCTTCGCAGTCGACCGACGTCAACCTGCCGTACATCACAGCAGACGCGACTGGTCCTAAGCACCTGAACGTGAAGATCTCTCGTGCCAAGCTCGAGTCGCTGGTCGAAGATCTGGTGAACCGTACCATCGAGCCATGCCGTATTGCTCTGAAGGACGCCGGTATCGACGTCAGCAAAATTGACGACGTCATTCTGGTTGGTGGTCAGACTCGTATGCCACTGGTGCAGAAGGCAGTTACCGATTTCTTCGGTAAAGAAGCACGTAAAGACGTGAACCCGGACGAAGCTGTTGCCATGGGTGCTGCGATCCAGGGCGCCGTTCTGGCCGGTGACGTGAAAGACGTTCTGCTGCTTGACGTCAGCCCGCTGACCCTGGGTATCGAAACCATGGGTGGCGTGATGACCGCGCTGATCGAGAAAAACACCACGATTCCTACCAAGAAATCGCAAGTGTTCTCGACCGCCGACGACAACCAGGGCGCCGTGACCATTCACGTCCTGCAAGGCGAGCGCAAGCAAGCCGCACAGAACAAGTCCCTGGGCAAGTTCGATCTGGCCGACATTCCACCAGCTCCACGTGGCGTTCCGCAGATCGAAGTGACCTTCGACATCGACGCCAACGGCATCCTGCACGTAGGTGCGAAGGACAAGGCGACTGGCAAAGAGCAGAAGATCACCATCAAGGCCAACTCTGGTCTGTCGGATGAAGAAATCCAGAAAATGGTGCGCGACGCCGAGCTGAACGCCGAGGAGGACCGCAAGTTCGAAGAGCTGGCCGCTGCCCGTAACCAGGGTGATGCACTGGTTCACTCGACTCGCAAGATGATCGCTGACGCTGGCGACAAAGTGACTGCAGAAGAGAAGACTGCAATCGAAGCGGCCGTGGTTGCCCTGGAAGCTGCCGTCAAAGGCGACGACAAGGCTGCCATCGACGCCAAGGTTGAAGAGCTGTCGAAAGTCTCTGCGCCGGTTGCCCAGAAGATGTACGCCGAACAGGCTCAGCCTGAAGGCGCGGCACCGCACGACGAGAAAGCTGAAAAGGCTGACGATGTTGTCGATGCCGAGTTCGAAGAAGTCAAAGACCACAAGTAAGTTGTTGGTCGCCCGGTTGACTGCCTTGCGGCGGTGACTGGTAGGATGTCGCCGCGCGGGAGCTTGCTCCCGCGTTGGCGTATCTGGAATACGCGAATTTTTACAGCATGCGACAACGGCGGATTGAGTGACTTGTTCGTTAGAGCAAGTTCAGATGACTGGGCTCCATAACCAAGGCGCTGCGACGACTCATAGCGCGCTATGGGGAGGAGCAGCAACGCAGGGTATGGTGCTCAGGCATCGAAATTGCCTAACGGACAAGTCATTCAGTCCGCCCCAGGGTGCTGGCGGTATGGCCGGGAATGCTCCTGCTTTTCGCGCCGCAAATACCGCATGAACCAAAGACCAGGATCGTTGAATTGACGTGAGTTGGGTCCGGGCCTGTATTGGGGCTCAACGAGTTTGGCGAAGCTCAGGAGGGATTTGCCGAACGTCCTCAAGAGTATGAAGAACTTATGGCTAAGCGTGACTATTACGAAGTGTTGGGTGTTGAGCGCGGCTCAAGCGAAGCAGACCTGAAAAAGGCCTATCGCCGTCTGGCGATGAAGCACCACCCGGACCGTAATCCCGGTGACAAGGCGTCGGAAGATCTGTTCAAGGAGGCCAACGAAGCCTACGAAGTGCTGTCCGATTCCAGCAAGCGTGCAGCGTACGATCAGTACGGTCATGCCGGCGTCGACCCGAGCATGGGTGGCGGCGGTGCAGGCTTCGGCGGTCAGAACTTCTCCGACATCTTCGGTGATGTCTTCAGTGACTTCTTCGGTGGCGGTCGCGGCGGTTCCCGTGGCGGCGCTCAGCGCGGCAGCGATTTGCGTTACACCCTCGAGCTGAACCTGGAAGAAGCGGTACGCGGTACGACCGTGAATATCCGCGTTCCGACGCTGGTCAATTGCAAACCATGCGACGGTTCGGGCGCCAAGAAAGGCTCGTCGCCATCGACTTGCCCGACTTGCGGCGGCATCGGTCAGGTGCGCATGCAACAAGGCTTCTTCTCGGTGCAGCAGACCTGCCCGCGCTGCCATGGCCAGGGCAAGATCATTTCCGATCCGTGCGATTCCTGCCACGGCGACGGTCGTGTCGAAGAATACAAAACCCTTTCCGTCAAAGTGCCGGCCGGTGTCGACACCGGTGACCGCATTCGTCTGTCCGGCGAAGGCGAAGCGGGCACTCAGGGTGGTCCGACCGGTGACCTGTACGTGGTGATCAACGTCCGCGAACACGACATCTTCCAGCGTGACGGCAAGCACCTGTTCTGCGAAGTGCCGATCAGCTTTGTCGACGCGGCCCTGGGTGGCGAGCTGGAAATTCCGACCCTCGACGGTCGCGTCAAACTGAAGATTCCGGAAGGGACGCAGACCGGCAAGCAGTTCCGCGTACGCGGCAAGGGCGTGGCGCCAGTGCGTGGCGGTGGTGCGGGCGACCTGATGTGTCGTGTGGCCGTCGAGACGCCGGTCAATCTGAACCGTCGTCAGCGTGAATTGCTGGAAGAGTTCCGCAGTTCCCTGGCGGACGACAACAGCCACTCCCCGAAAACCACCGGTTGGTTCGACGGTGTGAAACGCTTCTTCGGCGATCTGTAAGGAGTCGGCATGCGACGTATAGCTGTGATGGGCGCTGCCGGGCGCATGGGCAAGATTCTGGTCGAGGCGGTGCAGCAGCGCGCGCCGCTGACCGGTTTGACGGCTGCGATTGTCCGCCCTGGCAGTACGCTGATCGGTGTGGATGCCGGTGAGCTGGCTTCGCTCGGTCGAATCGGCGTGCCGCTGTCCGGGAATCTGGAGTCGGTGGCGGAAGAGTTCGATGTGTTGATCGACTTCACCTTGCCGGAAGTGATGCTGAAAAACCTGGCCTTCTGCCGCAAGGCGGGCAAGGCGATGGTGATCGGCACGACCGGGCTGGATGCTGCGCAGAAGCAGTTGCTGGCCGAGGCGGGCAAGGATATTCCGATCGTGTTCGCCGCCAACTTCAGTGTCGGCGTCAACCTTTCGCTGAAGCTGCTCGACATGGCGGCACGGGTGTTGGCGGAAGATGCGGACATCGAAATCATTGAGGCCCATCACCGCCACAAGATCGATGCGCCATCGGGCACGGCCCTGCGCATGGGTGAAGTGATCGCCAATGCGCTGGATCGTGATCTGCAGAAGGTTGCGGTCTATGGTCGTGAAGGTCACACCGGTGCCCGTGAGCGTGAGACCATCGGCTTCGCCACTGTTCGCGGTGGTGATGTAGTGGGCGATCACACGGTGCTGTTTGCCTGCGAAGGCGAACGTCTGGAGATCACGCACAAGGCTTCGAGTCGCATGACGTTTGCCAGGGGCGCGGTGCGTGCGGCGTTGTGGCTGGATGCTCGCGAGCCTGGTTTGTACGACATGCAGGACGTGCTCGACCTGCATTGAGATGTTCTGAAGCCGGCGCAAACGCCCTGTTTGTGCCGGTTTCAATCCGCTGAGCGACGCCCTGTCGCATTCTCCGGCCTTTCAGGCTCATTGGCGGTAGACCAAAAATCCCTTTTTCTGTAAGCTACAGCTTTAGTGTGTCCACTAAAAGCGCGCAGAATAATTCAGTGAAGAAGCGGGGTGACGTGTCCATACGTCACTCCGCTTTTTTACAACCTGCGATTGCCCTTTCATGCGTTATTTACGGGAGGTCTTCTTGACTAAGCCAGCCATACTCGCCCTTGCTGATGGCAGCATTTTTCGCGGCGAAGCCATTGGAGCCGACGGTCAGACCGTTGGTGAGGTGGTGTTCAACACCGCAATGACCGGCTATCAGGAAATCCTTACCGATCCTTCCTACGCCCAACAGATCGTTACCCTGACTTACCCGCACATCGGCAACACCGGCACGACGCCGGAAGACGCCGAGTCCGACCGCGTCTGGTCCGCTGGTCTGGTCATCCGTGACCTGCCGCTGGTAGCGAGCAACTGGCGTAACACGATGTCCCTGTCCGATTACCTGAAAGCCAATAATGTTGTGGCGATCGCCGGTATCGACACCCGCCGCCTGACCCGCATCCTGCGTGAAAAAGGCGCACAGAACGGCTGCATCATGGCCGGCGACAACATTTCCGAAGAGGCGGCCATCGCCGCTGCGCAAGGCTTCCCGGGCCTGAAGGGCATGGACCTGGCGAAAGTCGTCAGCACCAAGACCCAATACGAATGGCGCTCCACTGTCTGGGATCTGAAAACCGACAGCCACGCGACCATCGAAGCCTCCGAGCTGCCATATCACGTGGTTGCCTACGACTACGGCGTCAAGGTCAACATCCTGCGCATGCTGGTCGAGCGCGGTTGCCGCGTGACCGTGGTTCCGGCGCAAACCCCGGCTGCCGACGTGCTCGCACTGAAGCCGGACGGCGTGTTTCTGTCCAACGGCCCTGGTGACCCGGAGCCTTGCGACTACGCGATCAAGGCCATCAAGGAAGTGCTGGAAACCGAAATTCCGGTCTTCGGCATCTGCCTCGGTCACCAGCTGCTGGCTCTGGCCTCTGGCGCCAAGACCCTGAAAATGGGCCACGGCCACCACGGTGCCAACCACCCGGTTCAGGATCTGGACACTGGCGTCGTGATGATCACCAGCCAGAACCACGGTTTTGCGGTTGACGAAGCGACCCTGCCAGCCAACGTCCGCGCGATCCATAAATCGCTGTTCGACGGCACCCTGCAAGGCATCGAGCGTACCGACAAGAGCGCGTTCAGCTTCCAGGGTCACCCTGAAGCGAGCCCGGGCCCGAACGATGTGGCCCCCCTGTTTGACCGCTTCATCAACGAGATGGCCAAGCGACGCTAAGCGCTCGCCTTGAGACTGTAGCGAGAAGCCCCTCGAGGGCGGCCCCGGAACCGGCGGCCCCCTCGGGACTTCAGAAATCGATCAAGACGGCTTGCCGACTGACCTGCGGATTTGAGTGACAAACCCATGCCAAAACGTACAGACATTAAAAGCATCCTGATTCTCGGCGCTGGCCCGATCGTTATCGGCCAGGCCTGCGAATTCGACTACTCCGGCGCCCAGGCCTGTAAAGCCCTGCGCGAAGAGGGTTACCGCGTCATCCTGGTGAACTCCAACCCGGCCACCATCATGACCGACCCGGACATGGCCGACGCCACCTACATCGAGCCGATCAAGTGGCAGACCGTTGCCAAGATCATCGAAAAAGAGCGTCCGGATGCCGTGCTGCCAACCATGGGCGGCCAGACTGCTCTGAACTGTGCCCTGGACCTGGAGCGCGAAGGCGTTCTGGAGAAGTTCGGCGTAGAGATGATCGGTGCCAATGCCGACACCATCGACAAGGCTGAAGACCGCTCGCGTTTCGACAAGGCGATGAAAGCCATCGGCCTGGAATGCCCGCGTTCGGGTATCGCCCACAGCATGGAAGAAGCCAACGCGGTGCTCGAGCGCTTGGGCTTCCCGTGCATCATCCGTCCGTCCTTCACCATGGGCGGCACTGGTGGCGGTATCGCTTACAACCGTGAAGAGTTCGAAGAAATCTGCGCCCGTGGTCTGGACCTGTCGCCAACCAAAGAGCTGCTGATCGACGAATCGCTGATCGGCTGGAAAGAATATGAAATGGAAGTTGTCCGCGACAAAAAGGACAACTGCATCATCGTCTGCTCGATCGAAAACTTCGACCCGATGGGCGTGCACACCGGTGACTCGATCACCGTTGCTCCAGCTCAGACCCTGACCGACAAGGAATACCAGATCCTGCGTAACGCCTCGCTGGCGGTACTGCGCGAGATCGGCGTCGAGACCGGCGGTTCCAACGTTCAGTTCGGTATCTGCCCGGACACTGGCCGCATGGTCGTGATCGAGATGAACCCGCGTGTATCCCGCTCGTCGGCTCTGGCCTCGAAAGCCACCGGTTTCCCGATCGCCAAGATCGCGGCCAAGCTGGCCGTCGGTTACACCCTCGACGAATTGCAGAACGACATCACCGGCGGCCGTACCCCGGCGTCCTTCGAGCCGTCCATCGACTACGTCGTGACCAAGCTGCCGCGCTTCGCTTTCGAGAAGTTCGCCAACGCTGACGCGCGTCTGACCACTCAGATGAAGTCGGTCGGTGAAGTCATGGCCATCGGCCGTACCTTCCAGGAATCCCTGCAGAAAGCCCTGCGCGGTCTGGAAGTGGGTGTTTGCGGTCTGGACGAAAAAGTCGACCTGAGCAACCCGGAAAGCATGAGTGTGCTCAAGCGCGAACTGACCGTGCCGGGCGCCGAGCGTATCTGGTACGTGGCGGACGCCTTCCGCGCCGGCATGACCGTCGAAGAAATCTTCGGCATGAACATGATCGATCCGTGGTTCCTGGTGCAGATCGAAGATCTGATCAAGGACGAAGAGAAGGTCAAGACCCTCGGTCTGTCCGCTATCGACCGCGATCTGATGTACAAGCTCAAGCGCAAAGGTTTCTCCGACCAGCGTCTGGCCAAGCTGCTGGGCGTCACCGAGAAGAACCTGCGTACTCACCGCCACAAGCTGGAAGTGTTCCCGGTCTACAAGCGCGTCGACACTTGCGCGGCCGAGTTCGCCACCGACACCGCCTACCTGTACTCGACCTACGAGGAAGAGTGCGAAGCCGCGCCGTCCGGTCGCGACAAGATCATCATCCTCGGCGGTGGCCCGAACCGTATCGGTCAGGGCATCGAGTTCGACTACTGCTGCGTTCACGCGGCACTGGCGCTGCGCGATGACGGTTACGAGACCATCATGGTCAACTGCAACCCGGAAACCGTTTCCACTGACTACGACACTTCCGACCGTCTGTACTTCGAGCCGGTGACCCTGGAAGACGTGCTGGAAATCTGCCGCGTCGAGAAGCCGAAAGGCGTGATCGTCCAGTACGGCGGCCAGACGCCTCTGAAGCTGGCTCGCGCCCTGGAAGCAGCCGGCGTGCCGATCATCGGCACCAGCCCTGATGCCATCGACCGCGCCGAAGACCGTGAGCGCTTCCAGCAAATGGTCGAGCGCCTGAACCTGCGTCAGCCGCCAAACGCCACCGTGCGCAGCGAAGACGAAGCTGTTCGCGCCGCTGCGAAGATCGGCTACCCGCTGGTGGTGCGTCCGTCCTACGTACTGGGCGGCCGGGCGATGGAAATCGTCTACAAGGAAGAAGAACTCAAGCGTTACCTGCGTGACGCGGTTCAAGTGTCGAACGACAGCCCGGTGCTGCTCGACCACTTCCTCAACTGCGCCATCGAGATGGACGTGGATGCGGTCTGCGACGGCAAGGACGTCGTGATCGGCGCGATCATGCAGCACATCGAACAGGCGGGCGTTCACTCCGGTGACTCCGCGTGCTCGCTACCGCCGTATTCGCTGCCGGCGCACATCCAGGACGAAATGCGTGAACAGGTCAAGAAAATGGCCCTGGAACTGGGCGTGGTCGGCCTGATGAACGTTCAGTTGGCGCTGCAAGGCGAAGACATCTACGTCATCGAAGTCAACCCGCGTGCTTCCCGTACCGTACCTTTCGTGTCCAAGTGCATCGGTATTTCCCTGGCAATGGTCGCGGCTCGCGTGATGGCCGGTAAAACCCTGAAGGAAATCGGCTTCACCAAGGAAATCATTCCGAACTTCTACAGCGTGAAAGAGGCGGTGTTCCCGTTCGCCAAATTCCCTGGCGTTGACCCGATCCTCGGCCCTGAGATGAAGTCCACCGGTGAAGTGATGGGCGTCGGCGACACCTTCGGCGAAGCCTTCGCCAAAGCCCAGATGGGCGCCAGCGAAGTGCTGCCGACCGGCGGTACCGCGTTCATCAGCGTCCGCGATGATGACAAGCCACTGGTTGCAGGCGTGGCCCGTGATCTGATCAACTTGGGCTTCGAAGTCGTCGCCACCGCCGGCACTGCCAAGCTGATCGAAGCCGCAGGTCTGAAAGTGCGTCGCGTGAACAAGGTGACCGAGGGGCGTCCGCATGTGGTCGACATGATCAAGAATGACGAAGTCACTCTGATCATCAACACCACCGAAGGTCGTCAATCGATCGCCGATTCCTATTCCATTCGCCGTAACGCCTTGCAGCACAAGATTTACTGCACTACCACCATTGCTGCTGGCGAAGCTATCTGTGAAGCGCTGAAGTTTGGTCCCGAGAAGACCGTACGCCGCTTGCAGGATCTACACGCAGGATTGAAGGCATGAATAAATACCCAATGACCGTCCAGGGCTCCAAGGCCCTGGAAGAAGAGCATGCTCACCTGACCAAGGTCGTTCGTCCGAAGCTCAGCCAGGACATCGGTACGGCCCGCGAGTTGGGTGACTTGAAGGAAAACGCTGAATACCATGCCGCCCGCGAACAGCAGGGCATGGTCGAAGCGCGGATCCGTGACATCGAAGGTCGCCTGCAGAACGCGGTGATCATTGATGTGACGACCATTCCGCACACCGGCAAAGTGATTTTCGGCACCACCGTCGAAATCGCCAACGTCGAGACTGATGAAAGCGTCACTTACCAGATCGTGGGTGAGGACGAAGCGGACATCAAGCTCGGCAAGATTTCGGTAGGTTCGCCAATCGCCCGCGCCTTGATTGCCAAGGAAGAGGGCGATACGGTCGTCGTGAAAACGCCAGGTGGCGATATCGAGTACGAGATTGTCGAAGTCCGTCACATCTGAGGGTGGGCGCCCGTTGCGTGCGGGCGCGATGCTCTGGCAACTGGCCCAGATGTTGTGGGTCGGTGGCCTGTGGCTGGTACACCTCGGTCTGCGGCCGGTGCTGGGTCAGATTGGCCTGGCTCCGCTGCTGATCGATGAGGTTGCAAGTACGTTTGAAGTGGCGGTAGTGGGTTTTGCCGTCGCGTGCGTGATATTTCAGGCTTTGGTGCTGGTACAGGCCGAGGGCCTTGCCAGTCTATGGCGGGATTTTCGCGGGCAGGTGTTGCTGATGGCGTTGTATGCGTGTGCGATGTTTGTCGCAGTGCGTGTCGGCTGGCCGGATGCGCAGCGCTGGCAGGTGTTCAGCTTTCTTGTGTTGGGTTTTTCCGGGTTGGTGCTGGTATTGCAGCCGGTGCCGGGATGGAGTGGCAGGGTGCGCGAAGCACACCCTTGACCCTTGCCATCACTTGAAGCGATGGACGTTCGACAGTTGCTTGTTGACGCTGAAGTTCTTGCGGTAAATCAGTGCCATCTTGCCGATGACTTGAACCAGATCGGCCTTGCCGGTCTTGCACAGCTCTGCAACGGACGCCAGGCGCGCCTCGCGATCGAGGATGTTGAGCTTGATCTTGATCAGCTCGTGATCTGCCAATGCGCGTTCGAGTTCGGCTAAAACACCCTCAGTCAAACCGTTGTCAGCCACAGTCAGAACTGGTTTCAGGTGGTGACCAATGGATTTGTACTGTTTCTTCTGCTCTGGAGTGAGCGGCATAATCTGACCCTTTCGTCTGGATTCTGTAAAATGGCGGCCATTTTACCCGAGGGCTCGTGGATCCGCCCAATTAATCACGACCCTAATCAACGAGGTGCCCAATGGCGCGTTCCAAGACAAGCCTTGGTTGGCTGAAAAGACATGTCAATGATCCCTATGTGAAGCAAGCGCAGAAGGATGGCTACCGCTCGCGTGCGAGTTACAAGCTTCTGGAGATCCAGGAGAAATACAAACTGATCCGTCCGGGCATGAACGTCGTCGACCTGGGCGCGGCGCCTGGCGGCTGGTCGCAGGTCACCAGCCGGCTGATCGGTGGTCAGGGGCGACTGATCGCCTCGGACATCCTGGAAATGGACAGCATCCCGGACGTGACTTTCATCCAGGGTGACTTCACCGAGGATGCAGTGCTCGCTCAGATCCTTGAGGCTGTGGGTAATTCGCAGGTGGACCTTGTGATTTCCGATATGGCCCCCAATATGAGTGGTACGCCTGAAGTGGACATGCCAAAAGCCATGTTCCTTTGCGAGCTGGCGCTTGATCTGGCGGAAAGGATACTCAAGCCGGGTGGCAATTTCGTGATCAAGATTTTTCAGGGCGAAGGGTTCGATGTCTACCTGAAGGATGCTCGCAAGAAGTTCGACAAGATCCAGATGATCAAGCCGGACTCCTCTCGTGGCAGCTCTCGTGAGCAATATATGCTGGCATGGGGCTACCGCGGTCGTAGCGAGTAAAACGAGGTTTTTTGGCGGGGTGATAGGTTTTTCGTATTTCGCCCCGCGCGCATAAGCGAATATTGTGTAGAAAGTGTTTCACAAAGGGTTACAGACGGCGCCTGCCAGAGCTGTAGGTAATGTAGTAAGTTAGGCCGGTGAATATCATGCGAAGCGCGCGCCAGTAGCGGAGCTTGCTTCAGAGGGTAGTTAATTGAACGATATGGCAAAGAATCTGATCCTGTGGTTGATCATCGCGGCAGTCCTGGTGACGGTGATGAACAACTTCTCCAGCCCTAACGAGCCGCAGACCCTCAACTATTCCGACTTCATCCAGCAGGTCAAGGATGGCAAGGTCGAGCGCGTGGCCGTCGACGGCTACGTGATTACCGGCAAGCGCAACGATGGCGACAGCTTCAAGACCATTCGTCCGGCAATCCAGGACAATGGCTTGATCGGCGACCTGGTCGACAACCACGTCGTGGTCGAAGGCAAGCAGCCTGAGCAGCAAAGTATCTGGACCCAGCTTCTGGTAGCCAGCTTCCCGATCCTGGTGATCATCGCGGTGTTCATGTTCTTCATGCGCCAGATGCAGGGCGGCGCTGGCGGTAAGGGCGGGCCGATGAGCTTCGGCAAGAGCAAGGCGCGTCTGCTGTCCGAAGATCAGGTGAAAACCACACTGGCTGACGTTGCTGGTTGCGACGAAGCCAAGGAAGAAGTGGGTGAACTGGTCGAGTTCCTCCGTGATCCGGGCAAGTTCCAGCGCCTGGGCGGCCGCATTCCTCGCGGCGTGCTGATGGTTGGTCCTCCGGGTACCGGTAAAACCTTGCTGGCCAAGGCGATTGCCGGTGAAGCCAAGGTGCCGTTCTTCACCATTTCCGGTTCCGACTTCGTCGAAATGTTCGTCGGTGTCGGTGCCAGCCGCGTTCGTGACATGTTCGAACAGGCCAAGAAACACGCACCATGCATCATCTTCATCGACGAGATCGACGCCGTTGGTCGCCATCGTGGCGCCGGTATGGGCGGCGGTCACGACGAGCGCGAACAGACTCTCAACCAGTTGCTGGTCGAGATGGACGGTTTCGAAATGAATGACGGCATCATCGTCATCGCCGCGACCAACCGTCCTGACGTGCTGGACCCTGCTTTGCTGCGTCCGGGTCGTTTCGACCGTCAGGTGGTGGTCGGCTTGCCGGACATCCGTGGTCGCGAGCAGATCCTCAAGGTTCACATGCGTAAAGTGCCAATGGGTGATGACGTTGCTCCGGCTGTTATCGCACGTGGTACTCCGGGTTTCTCCGGCGCCGACCTGGCGAACCTGGTCAACGAGGCTTCGCTGTTTGCTGCCCGTGCCGGCAAGCGCATCGTCGAAATGAAAGAATTCGAACTGGCCAAAGACAAGATCATGATGGGCGCCGAGCGCAAATCCATGGTCATGTCCGAGAAGGAAAAGCAGAACACCGCTTATCACGAAGCAGGCCACGCCATTGTCGGTCGCGTCGTGCCCGAGCATGATCCGGTCTACAAGGTGTCGATCATCCCTCGCGGTCGTGCGTTGGGTGTGACCATGTTTCTGCCGGAAGAAGATCGTTACAGCCTGTCCAAGCGTGCGCTGATCAGTCAGATCTGCTCGCTGTACGGCGGCCGTATTGCTGAAGAGATGACTTTGGGCTTTGACGGTGTGACGACTGGTGCTTCCAACGACATCATGCGTGCGAGTCAGATTGCGCGGAACATGGTGACCAAGTGGGGTCTGTCGGAAAAACTCGGTCCGTTGATGTACGCCGAAGAAGAGGGGGAAGTATTCCTCGGTCGCGGCGGTGGCGGTCAGAATGCCAGCTTCTCCGGTGAGACAGCCAAGCTGATCGACTCTGAAGTACGCAGCATCATCGATCAGTGCTACGGCACGGCCAAACAGATCCTCACGGACAACCGCGACAAGCTCGATGCCATGGCGGATGCACTGATGAAGTACGAGACGATCGATGCCGAGCAGATCGACGACATCATGGCTGGTCGTACACCTCGCGAGCCTCGCGATTGGTCGGGCGGCACCGGTACTGGCACACCGCCTGTCATTCAGGGTGAGCGTCCGGAAACACCGATTGGCGGTCCGGCTGCCGACGTTTAAGGTTTGAAATGACTTCTGTACAGTCCCTGACCCGGTTGCCTTGCGGCAACCGGGTTCTTGATTTGGCCCGGACGCATGTCATGGGCATTCTCAATGTCACTCCTGATTCTTTTTCCGACGGTGGCCGATACAGCCAGCTCGACGCGGCCTTGCGTCATGCCGAAGCCATGGTTGCGGCGGGTGCAACGCTGATCGATGTGGGCGGCGAGTCGACCCGCCCGGGCGCGCGGGCGGTTTCTCCGTTGGAGGAGCTGGAACGTGTCGCTCCCGTCGTCGAGCTTATCAATCGCGAACTGGATGTGGTCATATCGGTCGATACGTCCACTCCGGCGGTCATGCGCGAAACAGCGCGTTTGGGTGCTGGCTTGATCAACGACGTTCGTTCGCTACGGCGGGATGGCGCGCTTGATGCGGCGGCGGCCACGGGATTGCCCGTGTGCCTGATGCACATGCTCGGCGAGCCTGGCGATATGCAGGATGATCCGCGTTATCAGGATGTCACCCGGGAAGTGGGCGAATTTCTTGCCGAACGCATGGCTCAGTGCGAGGAGGCAGGCATTCCGGCCGAGCGGATCATTCTTGATCCGGGCTTCGGCTTCGCCAAAACCCTGCAGCACAATCTAAGCTTGTTCAAGCATATGGAAGCCCTGCATGCGTTGGGGCGGCCGCTATTGGTGGGCGTTTCGCGCAAAAGCATGATCGGCCATGCATTGAATCGCCCCGTGGGTGAGCGTCTGTATGGCGGTTTGGCACTGGCTGCACTGGCATCGGTGAAAGGCGCGCGTATATTGCGCGTCCATGATGTGGCGGAAACGGTGGACGTGGTGCGAATGCTCGCAGCCGTGGAATCAGCCGAATAAGAATGATGGAGCACTTATGAGCAAGAAATATTTTGGTACCGACGGGATTCGTGGTCGCGTCGGGGAATACCCGATTACTCCGGACTTCATGCTTAAGCTCGGCTGGGCTGCCGGTATGGCCTTTCGCAAGATGGGTGCCTGCAAGGTGCTGGTCGGCAAGGACACGCGGATTTCCGGCTACATGTTCGAATCGGCACTTGAGGCTGGTCTGACATCTGCGGGCGCCGATGTAATGCTGCTCGGTCCGATGCCGACTCCGGCCATCGCCTACCTGTCGCGTACATTCCAGGCTGAGGCCGGAATCGTGATCAGTGCATCACACAATCCGCATGACGATAACGGCATCAAGTTTTTCTCCGGCAAGGGCACCAAGCTGCCCGATGAGCTGGAACTGATGATCGAGGAATTGCTCGATACGCCAATGACTGTTGTGGAGTCGAGCAAGATTGGCAAGGTGTCGCGAATCAATGATGCGTCCGGTCGCTATATCGAGTTTTGCAAGAGCTCTGTGCCGACCGGCACCAGTTTTTCCGGACTGAAGATTGTCATCGACTGCGCGCACGGTGCCACCTATAAAGTTGCGCCGAGTGTTTTCCGTGAGCTGGGTGCCGAGGTCGTCGTTCTGTCGGCTCAGCCGAACGGTCTGAACATCAATGACAACTGTGGCTCCACGCACATGGGGCAATTGCAGGCGGCGGTGTTGTCCGAGCATGCGGATCTGGGTATCGCCTTCGATGGTGATGGTGATCGGGTGCTGATGGTCGACCACACCGGGGCGATAGTCGATGGTGACGAGCTGATTTTCATCATCGCGCGCGATCTGCATGAGCGAGGCAAATTGCAGGGCGGTGTGGTCGGTACGCTGATGAGCAATCTGGGCCTGGAGTTGGCTCTGGCGGATCTGGGTATTCCTTTTGTGCGTGCAAATGTCGGCGACCGCTATGTGATTGCCGAATTGCTGGAGCGCGATTGGCTGGTCGGGGGCGAGAACTCCGGACATGTCGTTTGCTTCAACCACACGACGACTGGCGATGCGATCATTGCGGCGTTGCAGGTGCTGATGGCATTGAAAACACGCAACGAAGGTCTGGCGCAAACTCGTCAGGCCCTGCGTAAGTGTCCTCAAGTGCTGATCAACGTGCGCTTCGGCGGTGGCGACAGCCCGCTGGAGCACCCGGCTGTCAAGGAGGCGAGCGCACGCGTAACCCAGGCTATGGCGGGGCGCGGGCGTGTGCTTTTGCGCAAGTCCGGGACAGAGCCTCTGGTACGTGTGATGGTCGAAGGCGAGGACGAAATCCAGGTTCGTGGCTATGCCGAAGAACTGGCAAAACTGGTAACTGAAGTTTCTGCCTGATTCGGCTTGCCAGCCATGATTGTGTTGGGTAACATCTGCGCCCACTTTGACCGACGAGGTACAGCATGCGTCGCCCTATGGTAGCTGGTAACTGGAAGATGCACGGTACCCGCGCCAGCGTCGCTGAGCTGATCAACGGCCTTCGTCATCTGGCCTTGCCAAGCGGTGTTGATGTCGCGGTATTCCCGCCTTGCTTGTATATCAATCAAGTGATTGATGGCTTGAAAGGCAAATCGATCTCGGTCGGTGCGCAGAATTCTGCGGTGGAGTCCATGCAAGGTGCGTTGACAGGCGAGATTGCGCCGAGTCAGTTGGTGGATGCAGGTTGTTCCCTGGTGCTTGTCGGGCACTCCGAACGCCGCCAGATCATGGGTGAGCGAGACGGAATGCTGAATCGCAAGTTCGCAGCGGCACAGGCATGTGGCTTGATTCCGGTGTTGTGTGTAGGGGAGACCCTGGAGCAGCGCGAAGCCGGAAAGACTCTTGAGGTTGTCGGGCGTCAGCTGGGCAGTATCATCGAGGAGCTGGGTGTCGGTGCTTTTGCCAACGCAGTGATCGCTTACGAGCCGGTCTGGGCGATTGGTACCGGGCTGACTGCAACGCCGCAACAGGCTCAGGATGTGCATAAAGCCATTCGCGAGCAGTTGGCGGCAGAGAATTCTGAAGTGGCACGAGGTGTGCGGCTTCTATACGGCGGCAGCGTGAAGGCGGCCAATGCGGTCGAACTGTTCGGCATGCCGGATATCGATGGGGGGCTCATTGGTGGAGCTTCCCTGAATGCAGATGAGTTCGGTGCGATTTGTCGCGCCGCGGGAAACTGAAAAAATGCTGGAAACAGTCGTAGTCGTTTTTCATCTGCTGGGTGCATTGGGCGTAGTTGCTCTGGTTTTGCTGCAGCAGGGTAAAGGTGCGGACGCTGGCGCGTCTTTCGGAGCAGGTGCTTCAAATACTGTGTTCGGAAGCCAAGGTTCCTCTACCTTTCTTAGTAAGTTTACTGCTATACTTGCCGCCGGTTTCTTCATAACCAGCTTGGGGTTAGGATACTTTGCTAAAGAGAAGGCTCATCAGCTGACTCAAGCAGGTTTGCCAAACCCGGCAGTGTTGGAAGTTCCAAAGCAACAACCGGCTTCTGATGATGTCCCGGTGCTTCAAGAGCAAAAGTCGGCTACTCCAGCGACTGACGTACCTCCAGCTCAAGAGCAGAAGTAAGAAGGGTTTCAAACGTAGTATTGCCGAGGTGGTGGAATTGGTAGACACGCAACCTTGAGGTGGTTGTGCCCATAGGGTGTAGGGGTTCGAGTCCCCTTCTCGGTACCAATTAGTCAGGAGAGCCCGCTGTTGCGGGCTTTCTTGCAGGTGGAAGGTTACATTGACCCTAAAAGGGATCGGTCGTATACTTCCGCCCCAGCTTTGTCGCGGGGTGGAGCAGTCTGGTAGCTCGTCGGGCTCATAACCCGAAGGTCGTCGGTTCAAATCCGGCCCCCGCAACCAGTTTAAGGAGCCCCTTTTAAGGGGCTTTTTGTTAGCTGGACACTTTCAACGCCGCTGTTCGACGGCGTTTCAAGGATGGGCGTTTCGCCCATTTTTTTATTTTGCATAGCATGCACATACATGCACGAGGGGGTTCAGGTGTCGAGCAAGCTAGAAGAGTTGCAGGCCTTGCTGGCCCCGGTGGTCGTGGCCCTAGGCTATGAATGCTGGGGTATTGAGTTTTCGGCTCAAGGTCGCCACTCAATGTTGCGCGTTTATATCGATAAGGAAGGCGGCGTACTGGTGGACGATTGTGCCATCGTCAGCCGTCAGATCAGCGGTGTGCTGGATGTTGAAGATCCGATCTCCGTTGAATACACCCTTGAAGTTTCCTCGCCAGGCATGGAACGCCCACTGTTCACTCTTGAGCAGTTTGCCAAATATGTCGGTGAACAAGTGAAGATCAAGCTGCGCTCGCCTTTTGAAGGTCGACGCAACTTTCAGGGCCTTCTGCGCGGTGTAGAAGAACAGGACGTCGTGGTGCAGGTAGATGACCATGAGTTCCTGTTGCCGATCGATATGATCGACAAGGCCAACATTATTCCCAGTTTTGACTGAGACGCGGATCCCGCGGATCCAATGGCTTGCGAAAGGCGAGGCGTACGATGAGCAAAGAAGTACTGCTGGTTGTTGAGTCGGTATCCAATGAAAAGGGTGTACCGGCAAGCGTAATTTTTGAAGCGCTGGAGCTGGCTCTGGCCACTGCTACCAAAAAGCGTTTTGAAGACGAAGTTGATCTGCGTGTGGAAATCAACCGCCACACCGGTTCTTACGAAACTTTCCGTCGCTGGACGGTCGTCGAAGAGAATGATCTCGATGATCCGGCCATCGAAACCTGGCCGAGCAAGGTTGCTGAAACGCACCCTGGCGCCAAGGTTGGCGACGTCGTTGAAGAAAAGATCGAGTCCATCGAGTTCGGCCGCATCGCTGCGCAGACCGCCAAGCAGGTCATCGTGCAGAAAGTGCGCGAAGCCGAGCGCGCTCAAGTGGTTGACGCTTATCGCGAGCGCCTGGGAGAAATCATCTCCGGCACCGTGAAGAAAGTGACCCGCGACAACGTGATCGTCGACCTGGGTAATAACGCTGAAGCGTTGCTGGCCCGTGAAGACATCATCTCTCGCGAAACCTTCCGTGTTGGCGTGCGTCTGCGTGCGCTGCTCAAGGAAATCCGCACCGAGAACCGCGGCCCTCAGCTGATCCTGTCGCGTACCGCGCCGGAAATGCTGATCGAGCTGTTCCGTATCGAAGTGCCGGAAATCGCTGAAGGCCTGATCGAAGTGATGGCCGCCTCCCGTGATCCGGGTTCGCGTGCCAAGATCGCTGTCCGCTCCAAGGACAAACGCATCGACCCGCAGGGCGCGTGCATCGGTATGCGCGGTTCGCGCGTCCAGGCCGTGTCGGGCGAGTTGGGTGGCGAGCGTGTCGATATCGTCCTGTGGGACGACAACCCGGCGCAGTTCGTGATCAATGCCATGTCGCCGGCAGAAGTGGCGGCCATCATCGTTGACGAAGATGCCCATGCCATGGACATCGCCGTTGGCGCAGACAATCTGGCTCAGGCCATCGGTCGTGGTGGTCAGAACGTGCGTCTGGCGAGCCAGCTGACTGGCTGGACCCTGAACGTGATGACCGAATCGGACATCCAGGCTAAGCAACAAGCGGAAACCGGCGACATCCTGCGCAACTTTATCGACGAGCTGGAAGTCGACGAAGAACTGGCTCAGGTGCTGGTAGACGAAGGCTTCACCAGCCTGGAAGAGATTGCCTACGTACCGTTGGAAGAAATGCTCAACATCGACGGCTTTGACGAGGACATCGTCAACGAGCTTCGCGCTCGTGCCAAGGATCGCTTGTTGACCAAAGCCATCGCTACTGAGGAAAAGCTGGCAGACGCCCATCCGGCCGAAGACCTGCTCTCGCTTGAGGGTATGGACAAGGATTTGGCGATGGAACTGGCGGTGCGCGGCGTAATTACCCGCGAAGACCTGGCCGAGCAGTCTATTGACGATCTGCTCGACATCGACGGCATTGACGATGATCGTGCCGGCAAGTTGATCATGGCCGCCCGAGCCCACTGGTTCGAGTAATTAGGCGCGGCCTGAGGAGAGAAGTGCATGACGCAAGTCACGGTGAAACAACTGGCCGATGAGGTCAAAACACCGGTAGAGCGCCTGTTGCAGCAGATGCGTGAGGCAGGTCTGCCGCACACCGCCGCCGAAGAAAATGTGACTGACAGTGAGAAGCAATCCCTGCTGACCCACTTGAAAAGCAGCCACAAGGCGAAAGTGGAAGAACCACGCAAGATCACGCTGCAGCGTAAAACCACCAGCACCCTGCGTGTGGCTGGCAGCAAAAGCATCAGCGTTGAAGTCCGCAAGAAGAAAGTTTTCGTACAGCGTAGCCCGGAAGAAATCGAAGCCGAGCGCAAGCGTGAACTGGATGAACGTCGCGCAGTAGAAAATGCTGCCCGTCAGAAGGCTGAAGAAGAAGCCCGCGTGCGCGCCGAAGAAGAAGCGCGTCGCCAGCCTGCTGCGCCGTCCGCTCCTGCCGAAGCCGTCGCTGCCCCTGCGCCAGTGGCCGAACCCGTGCGCGAAGCCGCGCCGGTTGTGGCTGCTGCGCCAGCTGCCGACACTCGCAAGCGTGACGAACAGCGCCGTCCGGACAAACCACGTGCTGACGACAACAACCGTCGTGGCGGTGGTGATGGCGAGCGCAAAAACGCTCCGCATCGCGCATCGGTCAAGGAAAAGGCTCCGGCTCCACGTGTGGCGCCACGCACTACCGACGAAGAAAGCGATGGCTTCCGTCGCGGCGGTCGCGGCAAGGCCAAGCTGAAGAAACGCAACGCCCACGGTTTCCAGAGCCCGACCGGCCCTGTCGTGCGTGAAGTGAAGATCGGCGAAACCATCACTGTTGGCGATCTCGCCCAGCAGATGTCGGTCAAGGCTGCCGAAATCATCAAGTTCATGTTCAAGCTGGGCACCCCGGCCACCATCAACCAGGTACTGGATCAGGAAACTGCCCAGCTGGTCGCAGAAGAACTGGGCCACAAAGTGACCCTGGTCAGCGACACCGCCCTGGAAGATTCCCTGGCCGAGTCCCTGAAGTTCGAAGGTGAAGCGGTTCCTCGTGCGCCGGTCGTGACCGTAATGGGTCACGTTGACCACGGTAAGACCTCGCTGCTCGACTACATCCGTCGTGCCAAGGTAGCTGCTGGCGAAGCCGGCGGTATCACCCAGCACATCGGTGCATACCACGTTGAAACCGAACGCGGCATGGTCACTTTCCTCGACACCCCTGGTCACGCCGCGTTTACCGCCATGCGTGCCCGTGGTGCCAAGGCGACCGACATCGTGATCCTGGTGGTTGCGGCGGACGACGGCGTGATGCCACAAACCATCGAAGCCGTTCAGCACGCTGTTGCTGCTGGCGTTCCGCTGGTGGTTGCGGTGAACAAGATCGACAAGCCGGGTGCTGATCTCGATCGCATCCGCAGCGAACTGTCGGCTCACGGCGTGACCTCTGAAGACTGGGGTGGCGACACTCCATTCGTTCCGGTTTCCGCGAAGATGGGTACCGGCGTCGACGAACTGCTTGAAGCTGTATTGCTGCAAGCCGAAGTTCTCGAACTGACCGCTACTCCTTCGGCTCCTGGCCGTGGCGTCGTGGTTGAGTCGCGTCTCGACAAGGGCCGTGGTCCGGTAGCCACCGTTCTGGTTCAGGACGGTACGCTGCGTCAAGGCGACATGGTGCTGGTCGGCTCGAACTATGGCCGCGTGCGCGCCATGCTCGACGAGAACGGCAAGCCGATCAAGGAAGCGGGTCCGGCCATTCCGGTCGAGATCCTCGGCCTGGACGGTACGCCTGACGCCGGCGACGAAATGAGCGTGGTTGCCGACGAGAAGAAAGCCCGTGAAGTGGCACTGTTCCGTCAAGGCAAGTTCCGCGAAGTCAAACTGGCTCGCGCTCACGCCGGCAAGCTGGAAAACATCTTCGAAAGCATGGGCCAGGAAGAGAAGAAGACGCTCAACATCGTCCTCAAATCCGACGTCCGTGGTTCGCTGGAAGCCTTGCAGGGCGCTCTGAATGGCCTGGGCAACGACGAAGTGCAAGTGCGCGTGGTCGGTGGCGGTGTCGGTGGTATCACCGAATCCGACGCCAACCTGGCACTGGCTTCCAACGCTGTACTGTTCGGCTTCAACGTGCGTGCCGATGCCGGCGCACGGAAGATCGTCGAGCAGGAAGGTCTGGACATGCGTTACTACAACGTGATCTACGACATCATCGAAGACGTCAAGAAAGCCCTGACCGGTATGCTTGGTAGCGACGTTCGCGAGAACATCCTCGGTGTGGCCGAAGTCCGTGACGTGTTCCGTTCGCCGAAGTTTGGCGCGATCGCTGGTTGCATGGTGATCGAAGGTGTTGTGCACCGTAACCGTCCGATCCGTGTACTGCGTGAAGACATCGTGATCTTCGAAGGCGAGCTGGAATCCCTGCGCCGCTTCAAGGATGACGCTTCCGAAGTACGTGCCGGCATGGAATGCGGTATCGGCGTGAAGAGCTACAACGACGTCAAAGTCGGCGACAAGATCGAAGTCTTCGAGAAGGTTCAGGTTGCTCGCAGCCTCTGACTCGCGCACTTCAAGGGCCACGTCGGGCCGCCGCATGCAAGTGCGCGGCACGGCGTCAGGACTCTAAACGCAACGCCCGGTCTGGCTTTTGTCAGGCCGGGCGTTTGCCGCTTTCAGACCTTGCGGGTTTCACCGCAGGGCAGTAACAGGTAACAAATCATGGCAAAAGAATACAGCCGTACCCAACGTATCGGCGATCAGATGCAGCGTGAGCTGGCCCAGCTGATCCGTCGTGAAGTCAAAGACCCGCGCGTCGGCCTGGTCACCATTACCGCTGTGGAAGTCAGCCGTGACGTCGGTCACGCGAAGATCTTCATTACCGTGATGGGGCAGGACAACGCCGAAGACATCGCGCAAAGCATCAAGGTGCTCAACGCTGCCGCCGGTTTCCTGCGCATGCAGCTGGCCCGCGAAATGAAGCTGCGCAGCGTGCCGCAATTGCACTTCCACTACGACGAAAGCGTCGTGCGGGGTGCGCACCTGTCGGCCCTGATCGAGCGCGCCGTGGCTGAGGACAATCAGCACGTGGCTGCGGCAGAACCCGAAGACACCAAGGAGTAACTCGGTGGCTCAGGTCAAACGTATCCGTCGTAACGTCAGCGGCATCATCCTGCTCGACAAGCCGTTGGGGTTCACCTCCAACGCCGCGTTGCAGAAGGTTCGCTGGCTGCTCAACGCCGAGAAGGCCGGTCATACCGGCAGTCTCGATCCACTGGCTACCGGCGTGCTGCCGCTGTGCTTCGGTGAGGCGACCAAGTTCTCGCAGTACCTGCTCGATTCCGACAAGGGGTATGAAACCCTGGCGCAACTGGGCAAGACCACCACCACGGCGGACGCCGAAGGTGAGGTTTTGCAGGAGCGCCCGGTGACCGTTGGTCAGGCCGACATTGAAGCGGTTCTGCCGAAATTTCGTGGGCAAATCAGTCAGATACCGCCGATGTACTCCGCTCTCAAGCGTGATGGCCAGCCGCTGTACAAGTTGGCCCGTGCAGGCGAAGTAGTGGAGCGCGAACCGCGTTCTGTTACTATTGCGCGCTTGGAATTGCTGGCCTTCGAAGGCGATACTGCGCGACTCGCGGTGGATTGCAGCAAGGGCACCTATATTCGCACCCTGGTGGAGGATATCGGTGAGCAACTCGGTTGTGGTGCGTACGTCGCTGAACTGCGTCGTACCCAGGCCGGGCCTTTCACCCTGGCGCAGACCGTGACCCTCGAAGAGCTGGAAGCGGTACATGCCGAAGGCGGCAACGAAGCGGTCGACCGCTTCCTGATGCCATCGGACAGCGGCCTGCAGGATTGGCCGTTGCTGCAGTTCTCGGAAGCGAGCGCGTTCTACTGGCTCAACGGCCAGCCGGTACGTGCCCCGGATGCTCCGAAGTTCGGCATGGTGCGGGTACAGGATCACAACGGTCGCTTCATCGGTATCGGTGAAGTGAGCGAAGACGGGCGCATCGCGCCGCGTCGACTGATTCGGTCAGAATGACCGGAAACCGGTCTGTGTAACAACAGGCCGGCGAGTGTGGCTGTCAACAGGCACGGTCACTACTCATTTATAGATACAGGGATTTGTCCCTGGCCTGTTGAAACTGTTTTTGAAACGGTTTCCTGATAAAAGGATTGCCTCATGGCTCTCGACGTTCAAGAAAAAGCTCAAATCGTTGCCGACTACCAGCAAGCTGTTGGTGACACTGGTTCGCCAGAAGTGCAAGTTGCACTGCTGACCGCCAACATCAACAAACTGCAAGGTCACTTCAAGGCCAACGGTAAAGACCACCACTCCCGTCGTGGTCTGATCCGCATGGTTAACCAGCGTCGCAAGCTGCTGGACTACCTGAAAGGCAAGGACGTGAGCCGTTACAGCGCTCTGATCGCTCGCCTGGGTCTGCGTCGCTAATCAGCGATTGCGCTATGAGGTTGGTTGTCTGTCAGACGTCAGCGGGTTTCCGCCGGCGTCCGGCAGGCTCCCAGCCTCAAGTTTTATCTGGATACACGTTTTACCCTGGACAGGCGTCGGGCCGATTCCCGGCATTGCCCAAGAATTTCGCAAGAAACCAGTTCCCCCAAGAGCCACAAAGAAGGTAGGACACCGTGAACCCGGTAATCAAAAAATTCCAGTTCGGTCAGTCGACCGTTACCCTCGAGACTGGCCGTATCGCCCGTCAGGCCTCCGGCGCAGTATTGGTCACCGTTGACGACGACGTCAGCGTATTGGTGACCGTAGTCGGTGCCAAGCAAGCCGATCCGGGCAAGGGCTTCTTCCCTCTGTCCGTTCACTACCAGGAAAAGACTTACGCTGCCGGTAAGATCCCTGGCGGTTTCTTCAAGCGTGAAGGCCGTCCTTCCGAGAAAGAAACCCTGACTTCCCGACTGATCGACCGTCCGATCCGTCCGCTGTTCCCGGAAGGTTTCATGAACGAAGTGCAGGTTGTCTGCACCGTCGTTTCCACCAGCAAGAAGACCGATCCGGACATCGCTGCGATGATCGGTACCTCGGCTGCCCTGGCGATCTCCGGCATTCCGTTCGACGGCCCGATCGGCGCCGCTCGCGTTGCTTTCCACGAAAGCACCGGCTACCTGCTGAACCCGACCTACGAGCAGCAGGCTGCCTCGAGCCTGGACATGGTTGTTGCCGGTACTTCGGACGCCGTGCTGATGGTTGAATCGGAAGCCAAAGAGCTGACCGAAGACCAGATGCTGGGCGCAGTACTGTTTGCTCACGACGAGTTCCAGGTCGTGATCAACGCCGTTAAAGAACTGGCTGCCGAAGCCGCCAAGCCAACCTGGACCTGGGCACCTGCTCCAGAAGCCACCGAGTTGCTGGCCGCTATCCGTTCCGAGTTCGGCGAAGCGATCTCCCAGGCTTACACCATCACCATCAAGGCCGACCGTTATGCGCGTCTGGGCGAGCTGCGTGACCAGGTCGTGGCCAAGCTGTCCGGCGAAGAAGGCCAGCCTTCGGCTGCCGACGTCAAAGCCGCTTTCGGTGAAATCGAATACCGCACCGTTCGCGAAAACATCGTTAACGGCAAGCCACGTATCGACGGTCGCGACACCCGCACCGTACGTCCGCTGAACATCGAAGTCGGCGTTCTGCCGAAGACCCACGGTTCGGCACTGTTCACCCGTGGCGAAACCCAGGCTCTGGTAGTCGCTACTCTGGGCACTGCCCGTGACGCGCAACTGCTGGACACTCTGGAAGGCGAGAAAAAAGACCCGTTCATGCTGCACTACAACTTCCCTCCGTTCTCGGTGGGCGAGTGTGGTCGCATGGGTGGCGCCGGTCGTCGCGAAATCGGTCACGGCCGTCTGGCCCGTCGTTCGGTTTCGGCCATGCTGCCTGCCGCTGACGTGTTCCCGTACACCATCCGTGTGGTATCGGAAATCACCGAATCCAACGGTTCGAGCTCGATGGCTTCCGTTTGCGGCGCTTCCCTGGCCCTGATGGACGCTGGTGTTCCGATGAAGGCACCGGTTGCCGGTATCGCCATGGGTCTGGTTAAAGAAGGCGAGAAGTTCGCCGTCCTGACCGACATCCTGGGTGACGAAGACCACCTGGGTGACATGGACTTCAAAGTAGCCGGTACCGCCAAAGGTGTGACCGCGCTGCAGATGGACATCAAGATCAAGGGCATCACCGAAGAGATCATGGAAATCGCTCTGGGCCAAGCCCTGGAAGCGCGCCTGAACATCCTCGGCCAGATGAACCAGATCATCGGCCAGTCGCGTACCGAACTGTCGGCCAACGCTCCGACCATGATCGCGATGAAGATCGACACCGACAAGATCCGTGACGTTATCGGTAAGGGTGGCGCGACCATCCGTGCGATCTGCGAAGAAACCAAGGCTTCGATCGACATCGAAGACGACGGCTCGATCAAGATCTTCGGCGAAACCAAGGAAGCGGCTGAAGCTGCACGTCAGCGCGTTCTGGGTATCACCGCAGAGGCCGAGATCGGCAAGATCTACGTCGGCAAGGTTGAGCGCATCGTCGACTTCGGCGCATTCGTCAACATCCTGCCGGGCAAGGACGGTCTGGTTCACATCTCGATGCTGAGCGACGCTCGCGTAGAGAAAGTGACCGACATCCTGAAAGAAGGCCAGGAAGTGGAAGTGCTGGTACTGGACGTGGACAACCGCGGCCGTATCAAGCTGTCCATCAAAGACGTGGCCGCTGCGAAGGCTTCGGGCGTTTAATCACCCCGCAGCTCCAGCGCAATGAAAATGCCCCGCCGTGAAAACGGCGGGGTATTTTTTTGTCCGTGAAATATCGAGTCATTCGGCGAAGTTGCCGACCTGCAAGACCGGTGCTAGGTTTAGCCCACCGCCCGTGTAGCTCAGCCGGTAGAGCAGCGCACTCGTAACGCGAAGGTCGCAGGTTCGATTCCTGTCTCGGGCACCACCTCTCCCTTATCCTTTTGAACCGGCATTTATGTTCCACAGGTCAACTTTTTGTGGGAGAGATGTAAAGAGCCGTGTAATTCGTCATGCAAACGTCCTATATTCGGTGCCTGCATGAGCATCGCTTAGCAGTTTTCAGATGATCCCGAATGGTTCCGAAGGCCGGACAGTCCGCGTCAGAGAGATCCTTGATGATCCAGATCCATCCTCCATTCCTATGATCAGCGAGAACGCCATGACCGAATTAACTCAAGAGCAACGTCACGAAGAAGCGCTTAGAAAATACATCCTGGATGTTCCGGATCTGAAGGAAGAGATCAAGGACCTGAGTCCCGATGATCAGAAAGACCAGATTCAGTGGGCGTTCGAAGATGAAGCCGAAGCCCAGGGCCTGCAGCCGTGGGAATTGACCCTCAAGTACACCAGCACGCCTGAGGAGTTCGAGGCCAAGCGCCTTGAGCTGCACAAGGAAGCGGCCGAAGTGTTGGGCGTCGAGTGGGAAGAGTACTGCGAGATGAACAATCTGGTGGTCTGAAACAAAAACGCCAGCCTCGAAAGGGCTGGCGTTTTTTATTGCGTGATCGACTCAGATGCTCAGGCGCATCGACAGATCCACGGCCTTCACGTCCTTGGTCATCGCGCCGATCGAGATGTAATCCACCCCGGTCTGTGCGATCGGCAGCAGCGTGCTTTCGTTGATGCCGCCACTGGCTTCCAGTTTTGCCTTGCCGCCGTTCAGGCGCACGGCTTCGCGCATGTCGTCGAGGCTCAGTTCATCGAGCATGATGATGTCGGCACCGGCGGCCAGCGCCTCCTTCAGCTCTTCCAGACTTTCCACTTCGATTTCCACCGGCTTGCCCGGGGCGATCTTGTGCGCAGCGGCAATGGCCTGCGGGATGCCGCCGCTGGCAGCGATGTGGTTTTCCTTGATCAGGAACGCGTCGTAGAGACCGATGCGATGGTTATGGCAACCGCCGCAGGTGACCGCGTATTTCTGCGCCAGACGCAGGCCCGGCAGGGTCTTGCGGGTGTCGAGCAGTTTTACCGAGGTCTCGGCGACGAAGTCCGCCAGGTACTGCGCGCGGGTCGCCACGCCCGACAGCAATTGCAGGAAGTTCAGGGCGCTGCGCTCGCCGGTCAGTAGCGAGCGGGCAGGGCCTTCCAGATGAAACAACGGCTGATTCGGCGAAACCCGTTCGCCATCGCGTACCTGCCAATGCACCGCCACCCGCGGATCGAGCTGGCGGAACACCGCATCGACCCAGGCCGTGCCACTGATGACGGCGGCGTCACGGGTGATGATGGTGGCTTTGGCCAGGCGTTCGGCCGGGATCAGTTGCGCGGTGATGTCGCCGCTGCCGATGTCTTCGAGCAACGCACGGCGCACGTTGGCTTCGATTTCGGCGGTCAAATCGGCGAGACGTAGATTCGGCATAACGGGCTCCACAAACTAAGTGGTCCGATTATAGGGGCATGGCGTCGGCCAACCCAAGGCGAGAACCGCCACGCAGCGCTGCATCCGGTCGATTTTCTTTGAGTAAACCCGTTTCTGTCGTGGTCACTTCAAGGTGTCGGCGCATAGGGGAAACCCTGACGGCTCTGGCGCCGGGGACATCTTTTGCAAGATAATCCGCCTTGCATTTGACGCCATAGCTTTGACGTCGGCAAATCACCGTTTCAGGAGGCTTGGATGCACAACGACGGGAATGTAGTGCCTCTGCACAAGGCCACTACCGATCAGGCGACTCACTCGCCGCTCGCCCGCCTGCCTGTGATTCTGCTTCAGGTTCGCGACAAGGCTGCCCAGCGCCTGCGCAACGGTTTGCAGGAGCTGTTCGATAACGCCGACGACACCCTGTTCGAAATGGCCGACCGGGCGCGTAACGACGTCGAGCAGAACATCTTTTTCGAAGCCATGCGCGACCTGCGCCTCAAGCGCAAGAACATCGAACGCGGTTTTCTCGAGCAATTCTTCGAAGCCTTTGTCGGCCTCACTCAATTCGATCCCGTTCCCACCGTCCTGTCTCATGCCTTGCAATATGGGGACACCTCGGCGCGCACTGATGACATGGAGCGCAGCGTCGCGGTCGAAACCATGGTCGGCCGCGTACTCAATCGCGACGGCTTCGCCCTCGACCAACTGACCGCGCGGTTCAATGCGTTGTTGGGCAAGACTCTGGGCGATCAATACAACCCGCTGGGCCCGGCGATGCTTTGCGAGTACTTCCTGCAGGCCGGGCGCAATCTGGGGGTGGAGATCAAGGTCAAACTGATCCTGCTCAAATTGTTCGAGCGCTATGTGCTGGCCGATACCGATCAACTCTACGCCGAAGCCAACCAACTGCTGATCGCCACGGGCGTGTTGCCCGAACTCAAGCCGGCACCGGCCCGTCGTGCCATCGATCAGGCCGTGGCCAGCGTGCAGAATGAATTCAAGGGCGTCGACAAACCTCAGACGGATGCGGGCGTGCAGGAGGTCTTCGCCGCGTTGCAGGAGTTGCTGCTGCATGTGCGCGGTACCGTTGCGCCGACCCTGGAACCCAGCGCTCCCGCCCAACCAATTTCCACCCGCGACCTGCTGCGCCTGCTCTCGCACCTGCAGCAATACGTGCCGGCGCTGGCGGTGCAGGACGACTTCGATCTGCGTCATCAACTTGAACAACTGCTGACCCGGGTCAGCGTGCGCAGCGGCAAGTCGCGAATTGTCGGCGGGGCTGACGAGGACGTGATCAATCTGGTGGCCATGGTCTTCGACTGCATCCTCGATGATCGCAACCTGCCGGATTCCCTCAAGGCGCTGATTGCCCGGTTGCAGATCCCGATGTTGAAGGTCGCGGTGATCGACAAAAGCTTCTTCAGCCGCAGCAGCCACCCGGCGCGCCGCCTGCTCAACGAAATCGCCGAGGCGGCGATGGGCTGGGGCGAGTGCGACGGTAATGCGCGCGACAGCCTGTACCTGCGCATCGAGCAAGTGGTGCAGCGCCTGCTGACGGATTTCGTCGATGACCCGGCGATTTTTTCCGAGTTGCTGGCGGACTTCCTCGCCTTCACCAGTGACGAGCGCCGTCGCAGCGAATTGCTTGAACAGCGTTTGCGCGATGCCGAAGAGGGCCGGGCGAAAACCGAACTGGCTCGCCAGCGGGTCGAGCAGGCGCTCAATCAGGCTTTGCTGGGCAAGGTCCTGCCACCGTCGGTGGTGACGTTCGTGCAAGACGCCTGGAGCAAGGTGTTGCTGCTGACCTGCCTCAAGCACGGCGATCAGTCCGCCGAATGGCAGGCCGACGTGCAGACCATGGAGCAATTGATCTGGAGCGTGCAGCGCCACGACGACGCCGAAGCCGGTCTGCGTCTGCTGGCGCTGGTGCCGGGATTGCTCAAGTCATTGCGCGACGGCCTGAGCACTTCGGCCTTCGATCCGTTTGCCACCAGCGGTTTTTTCAGTGAGCTGGAAGCGCTGCATGTGCGGCTGCTCGAACCGTTCGGCGCACCGGATCAGTCCGTGCTGCCGGAAATGATCGAAGTGTCGCAGACGATTGTCCTGCAGATGGCCGACGACGGTCTCAAGCCACGCACGCCAGCGCGCTTGCCAGCCGACGATGTCGGTCTGCGCCAGGTCGAACAGTTGCGTCTGGGCAGTTGGGTGGCGTTCGAGGAGGACGAAGAACACACTCTGCGCTGCAAGCTGGCGGCGATCATCGAGGCTACCGGCAAGTACGTGTTCGTCGACCGCACCGGCATGAAAGTGCTGGAGCGCGACCGCACGGAACTGGCCCTGGCGTTTCGTCGCGGCGCGGTGCGGGCGCTGGACGACACCTTGCTGTTCGACCGGGCGCTGGAGTCGGTGCTCGGCAATCTGCGGCGGCTCAATCGCGGCAAGTGATCGCGCGCCGGGGGCCGATCACGGCATACTGGTCGCCAACACAGTCGGCGTTGAAGGAATCGGTATGCAGTTGGATCCCGCAAGCGGGTGGTGTCACGGGGTGCAGGTCTGCCCTTCGCCCAACTTCAATGAGCGCCCGGCGGGCGAAGTCTCCCTGTTGGTCATCCACAACATCAGCCTGCCACCGGCGCAGTTCGCCACCGGCAAGGTCCAGGAATTTTTCCAGAATCGTCTGGATGTCACGGAACATCCCTACTTTGCGGGGATCGCCGACCTGCGCGTGTCGGCGCATTTTCTGATCGAACGTGACGGCAAGGTCACCCAGTTTGTCTCCTGTCTTGAGCGCGCCTGGCATGCCGGCGTTTCGGTGTTCGAGGGACGGGAAACCTGTAACGATTTTTCCGTAGGCATCGAGCTGGAAGGCACCGATGATCTGCCGTTCACCGATGCGCAGTACCAGGCGTTGACCGTGCTGACCCGGCAGATACAGGCGGCGTTCCCGGCAATCACCGTCGAGCGCATCTGCGGGCACAGTGACATCGCCCCCGGACGCAAGACCGACCCCGGACCCGCATTCGACTGGGCACGCTACCGCGCCGCCCTGGCACAAGAGGAAGGACAATGAGTTTTCTGGTGTTACTGCTGGCGGTATGGATCGAGAAGTTCTCGGCTCTGCGCCAACGGGTGCAACGCGATGGCGGATGGATCCGCGAACTGCACAAGCTTGAAACCGGTGGGCTGGCCAAACAGCCGTGGCTGGTGCTGATTGTTCTGGTGCTGCTGCCGGTGGCATTGCTGGGCTTGTTGCTGCTGGTGCTGGAGCCGGTGGCCTATGGTCTGCTGGCATTGCCGGTGCATTTGCTGGTGGTGATTTACAGCCTGGGGCGGGGTGACCTGCTCGGCGAGCTCGGGCCGTTTCGCGACGCCTGGCGCCGCGAGGACCTGCAGGCCGCCGCCCATGTGGCCAAGCGTGATCTGAACATCTGCGCCGAAAGCGGCGAACAATTGCTGGAGCAAGTGCAGCGGCATCTGTTGTGGCAGGCCTACCAGAGCTTTTTTGCGGTGATTTTCTGGTACTTCCTGCTCGGTCCGGTCGCGGCACTGAGTTACCGCTTGCTGGCGCTGGCGGAGGAAAACGCCCAGAACCCGGCAGTGGCCGAACGGGCAGGGCAACTGCGTCATGCCTTCGACTGGGTGCCGGTGCGCCTGCTGGCGGCGAGCCTCGCCCTGGTCGGCAATTTCGTCGCGGTCAGTCGGGTGATGCTGCACGAGCTGCTGAACTGGTACATCAGCGCCGCGCAACTGATCAACAGGGTCGGGCTCGCGGCCGGGGAAATCCCGCCGGCCGCTGTCGGCCCCGAAGGCATCAACACCCTCGACTGCCTGTGGGAGTTGCTGCTGCGGGCGGCAGTGCTGTGGTATGCCGGATTTGCCCTGTGGACAGTGCTGGCGTAGGCCGTTCGAGTAATGAGGGGGGCAATCCCCCTCGTTAACCTTAAGTTACAAAACCTCCCTTCGATTTGAGCTATACAGAGATAGCGCCCGATAGTGGCTATCTGCTGTCGCCCCGCGCCTGCCAATAAAAACAAGAAAAAACCAAGGGAGACTTCCAGTGAAGAGCTTGCTCTATCCCGCCGTCTCGCTGATGAACCGCTTGAGCTTCGGCATGAAGTTCAGCCTGATCAGCGTGCTGTTCCTGGTGCCGATGCTGGTGACCAATTTCTATCTGGTGCGCGATTCCTACCGCGAATTCCAGGGCACCCGGGTGGAGCTGCAGAGCCTCGACCTGCTGGGCAGCAGCCTGACCCTGCGCCGGGATCTGGAAACCCTCAACAATCTGGTGCAGATCAATGTCACCCTCGGCCAGTCCGGAAAGGCCGGCAATGTCGAGGCGCAGATCACCAGTCTTGAGCAAAACGTTCTGGCGCGCCTGCAAGGGCTGACGCCCATGACCGAGGATCCGGAGCAGATCAAATTCTTCGAGGCCAAGCGCGATGAAATGATCGCCGCTTTCAAGGCCCAGCAGGCGGAAAACTCTCTGCAAAGCAAAAGTGCGCTGATTGGCAAATTGCTCGGCAATGCACAGATTTTCAGCCAGATCGTGGCCAGTCAGGCCGGATTGAGTAGCGACAACCAGAGCGACATACGCCAGCTCAGCGAGCTGATCACCGCGATCACGCCGGCCGTCACCCAGGCCTTGGGCGAAGGTCGGGCGATGGGCTCGTATTCATTGGGCCAGGGCTTTCTCAACAGTTCGTCGAGCACCCGTTTCGACGAGTTGCTGGTGCAGATCGAAAAGCTTCAGGCCGAATATGGCCTGAAATTGCAGGATGCGCTGGGTTCGAGCAAAGCCGCCCGTGACTCCCTGAGCGCTCCGGCCGATGCCAGCAAGGCGTCGCTGAAACAGGCCGGCACCCTGATCGAAGAACAAGTGGTGATGGCCGAAACCCTCGACGCCCCATGGCAGGGTTTTTACGACCAGCTCACCGGGCTGATGGACCAGACCTATCAGCTCAACGACGCCACCCTGAAATTCCTCGACACCCAATTGCAACAGCGCCTGGGGCAAAACCGTACGCACATGGTGCTGCAAGCCGCGGCGTTGTCGCTGGTGTTCGTGCTGATTTTCTATCTCTACGGTGGCTTCTATGCCTCGACCCGCGCCACCCTGAAAAACCTCGGCGCCATGATGGATAAAGTCGCGGCGGGCGACATGACGGTGAATTTCCACGCCAACAGCCGCGATGAACTCGGCGAGTTGGGCGAAGTGTTCAACGGTACGGTGAGGAAAATCCATGACCTGATCGAACGGGTCGGCCACACCGTTGGCGAGGTCGAGCGGCAGGCGGGGCAGGTGGAAAACGTCTCGGCGCAAAGCAATCAGGCGGTCGCCGGGCAACGCACACAGATCGAACAAGTGGCGACGGCGATGAACCAGATGTCGGCAACGTCGCTGGAGGTGGCACGCAGTGCGGCGGCAGCGGTCAGCAGCGCCCACAGCGTAAACGATGAAACCATCAATGGGCGCGGACTGGTGGAATCGCAGCAGGGCAGCATCGCGGCACTGGCGAGCGAAATCGATCAATCGGTGCTGGTGATCAACCAGTTGGCCAGCGACAGTCAGTCGATCAGTCGCGTTCTGGAAGTGATCAAGAGCATCGCCGAACAGACCAATCTGCTGGCGCTCAACGCCGCGATCGAGGCTGCGCGGGCCGGTGAGCAGGGGCGCGGTTTTGCCGTGGTCGCCGACGAAGTCCGCACGCTGGCCAAGCGCACTCAGCAATCGACCGAAGAAATCGAGCAGATGATCGCCAAGCTCCATGGCGGCGTCGGCGCGGCAGTGAAGGCCATGGGCGTCAGCCATCAGATGGCCAACGGCACGGTGGGGCAGTCGGAGAAAGTCCAGCAGGCGCTGGAAAACATCCTCGGCGCTGTCGGCATGATCGTCGACCAGAACCAGCAGATCGCCGCCGCCGTCGAGCAGCAGACCGCCGTGGCCCACGATATCGACCAGAACATCGTCGAGATCAACCGAGCCGGCGAGCGCACCGCAGAAGGTGCACACCAGACCGAAGACGCCAGCCGTGCGTTGTCAGCGCAGGTGGTTGAGTTGAAGCAATTGATCAGCGCCTTCCGGGTTTGAAGCGACCTGCTTCCTGTGAGGCAGGTTTTTTCGGAATGGCTTGTAGTACTTTTTTGCCTGCATCTGTAAGCCCAATCCTGTTTTCCTCCAGGCGCTGGTTTTTCGGCTTCAATGAACCAAGATCAACTCATTGACCACTTGGAGGAGATCGCACATGTTCGTCGCAACCCTGGGCGTTCAGGGCCGCTGCGCCCACTGCCAGACCACGCTGGTGCTCAAGCCCTGGCAACTGAATGCCATTTCGATCCACGAAGCGTTCACCTGTGCGAATTGCCAGAAAAGCCTGGAATTGCGTTGCCCCAAGCAGATCAAACGTTTCCGTTCGCTCGATTCACTTGGCCTGCTGCGCGCCAGTGCGCTGGTGACGGTGTGCACCGCACTGCTGGTGGCCCTGGTGATGGAATGGGTGGGTCTGCTCAGCGTCACCGAGCAGTTGAACGGATCGCTGGTCGCGATTTTCGTGTACTTCGCGGTGATTCGTTATACCCGGCAGCGTCAGCACCTGACGCTGATTCTCGACGCGGCCAAGGCCCACGCCGACTGACTACCAGCCGAACACCTCGCAGCTGTTGGCGGTACTGGCGGCAGCGAGTTGTTGCGCACTGATGTTCATCAAAGTGGCCAGTGAGTCGCAGATCGCCGGCAGATGCGCCGGCGTATTGCGCACGCCGGGGTACATGGCGGGCGCCATGTCCGGTGAGTCGGTTTCCAGCACCACCGAATCCAGCGGCAAGTCGGCCAGCACCCGGTGCATGCGCAACGCCTGCGGCCAGGTCGGTGCACCCCCGAGGCCAAGTTTGAAACCGAGCTTGATGTATTCCCGCGCCTCTTCACGGCTGCCAGCAAAGGCGTGGATGATGCCGGCGCGTTTGAGCTTGAAGCGCTTGAGCGTGGCGATCACCGCTGCATGGCTGCGCCGTACGTGGATCAGCGCCGGTAATTCGAAATCCGCCGCCAGTTGCAGCTGCGCTTCGAACAGCGCCTGCTGGCGTTCGCGGTCGAGGGTTGCGATGAAGTAATCCAGGCCGATTTCACCGACCGCGCACAGCTGCCGATGACCCTTTAGCCGTGTCAGCCAGTCGCCCAGTGCCAGCAAGTCTTGCGGCCGATGCTGATCGAGATAGACCGGGTGCAAACCGAAGGCCGCGTACAGATCGGCATCGCTTTGCACCAGATCCCACACCCGTTGCCAGTTACCCTCGTAGACCCCGAGTACCACCATTCGCCGCACCCCGAGGGCGCGGCTTTCGCTCAGCAGCGCCGCGCGGTCGGCGTCGAAGTCGGGGAAGTCCAGATGGGTGTGGCTGTCGATCAGCTCCACGGCTCAGTCCCGGTGAATACGCTGCTTGAAGGTACGGGCAATGGCTTGCACGCCAGGCTGGTAGTCCGATTGCTCGACGGCTGCGAGTGCCAGTTCCAGCGCCTTATCGGCGATCAACTGGTGCTGCTGGGCCATGGCGTTGACCGGCAGAGGCAGGAAGTCGAGCAACTGGGTGTCACCGAATGTGCCGAGACGCAGTGGGCGCGATTTGAGCGGGAAGTCATGCAGCGCGTCGAACACGCCCTGCAGCAGCACGTAGGACGTGGTCACCAGCGCATCCGGCAAATGCCCGAGGCGTTGCAGGAGTTCTTCCATCAATTGCTTGCCGCACTCGCGGCTGAAGGATTCGGCGTGCTCGATCAGCACTTCGCCCTTGAACCCGGCCAGGGCTTGCTTGAACCCGGTCGCACGTTCCTGGCTGATGCTCAGTTCCGGGCGGGCGCCCAGCAGCACGATCTGCTTTGGCTGCGGGTCGAGCAGGCTTTCGGTCAGTTGCAGGCTGGCTTCGCGGTCGTCGCTGACCACCGAGCAGAAATGTTCGGCATCCATCACCCGGTCGATGGCGATGATCGGCAAGCCCTTGGCCTGTAACTGACGATAACTGTCGTCACCGGCCGGCAGGCAACTGGCGACGATCAACGCATCGCAGCGTCGAGCGCGGAACAGTTGCAGCAGTTGTCGCTCGCTGTCCGGCGCATCGTCGGAGCTGGCGATCAGCAGCTGATAGCCCCGCGCCCGGGCGCCTTGCTCCAGCAGTTTGGCGATCCGCGCGTAACTGGGGTTTTCCAGATCCGGCAGGATAAAGCCCAGGGTCCGGGTATGCCGACTGCGCAAACCGGCCGCCTGTGGATTGGGGGTAAAACCGTGCAGATCGACCACCGCCCGCACCCGCTCGACGGTGGCGTTGCTGATGCGTTGCTGTTCGGCCTTGCCGTTGATGACGTAGCTGGCGGTGGTCACGGACACTCCGGCCAACCGCGCGATATCACTGAGTTTCAACCCGGGATTTCCTTGTTTTTTCGAGCTTGCCGCGACATTTTCGCCAATCCTACCCGATTCAGGCAGGCGACCATTGTCTCAGCGCATCCGACAAGTTGGACTTCAAGGATGGGACATTATCGAGTAACGTGCCGATCAATCTAGATTAAACGTTTCAGCAAGCGTATTTTCTACGTTTTAGACGCCTTTGGCCGGTTCTGCCGTGAAACCGCCAAAACTGCCTCCTGAAAAGGATGGCCTACAGCGCCGAAGGGCCGTGCGAAAACTCGCCGAGCAACGATCAGGCAAGGCGAAAACAGGCGAGGAAGCGGAGTGTAGGGGCCTACATGAGCATTCCGAGCCTGTTTTCAACGCAGCCTGATTGTTGCGCAGGCAGTTTTCGTAGGGCCTAAGCTGCAACCATTCAAAACAATACCTGGCGTCACACGACGCCAAAAAGGAGATCGCATGCTCGAGCTCACTGTAGAGCAGATATCCATGGGCCAGTCGGCTGTGGATAAACTCGCCGCTTTGCAATTGCTGGCCAGTCATCTGGTCGCCGATGGACTTGTCGCCGACGGCTACCTCGCCGGCCTGCAGGCCCGGGAGGCTCAGGGCTCGACCTTCCTCGGCCAAGGCATTGCGATTCCCCACGGCACCCCTGACACCCGTGATCAGGTGTTCGCCACCGGCGTGCGCCTGATGCAGTTCCCCGACGGCGTGGACTGGGGCGATGGCCAGATCGTCTATCTGGCCATCGGCATCGCCGCCAAATCCGACGAACACCTGCGCCTGCTGCAACTGCTGACCCGCGCCCTCGGCGAGACCGATCTGGGCCAGGCCCTGCGCCGCGCGAGCTCGCCGGAAGCGCTGCTGAAACTGCTGCAAGGCGCGCCGCAAGAGCTGGCGCTGGATGCGCAGATGATCGGCCTCGGCGTATCCGCCGACGATTTCGAAGAACTGGTCTGGCGCGGTGCACGACTGTTGCGCCAGGCCGACTGCGTGAGCAACGGTTTCGCTGGTGTGTTGCAGCAAGTCGAAGCGCTGCCGCTGGGCGATGGCCTGTGGTGGCTGCACAGCGAGCAGACCGTGAAGCGTCCGGGGCTGGCGTTCGTCACGCCGGACAAACCGATGCGTTACCTCGGCCAGCCGCTCAGCGGTCTGTTCTGTCTGGCCAGCCTCGGTGAAGCGCATCAGGCGTTGCTCGAGCGTTTGTGCGCGTTGCTGATCGAAGGTCGCGGCCATGAACTGGGCCGCGCCACCAGCAGCCGCAAAGTCCTCGAAGTGCTCGGCGGGGAATTGCCGGCCGACTGGCCGAGCGCGCGAATTGCGCTGGCCAACGCCCATGGTCTGCACGCGCGGCCGGCGAAGATCCTCGCGCAACTGGCGAAAAGTTTTGACGGCGAGATTCGTGTGCGCATCGTCGACAGTCAGGACAGCGCCGTATCGGTGAAAAGCCTGAGCAAACTGCTGAGCCTCGGCGCCCGTCGTGGCCAGGTGCTGGAAATCATCGCCGAGCCGAGCATTGCCGCCGATGCCTTGCCGGCCTTGCTCGCCGCCATCGAAGAAGGCCTCGGCGAAGAAGTCGAACCGTTGCCCGCAGTCAGTCAACAGCGCGAAGTGATTACGGACATTGCAGAAGTCCTGACCGCCCCGACCTCCGGCAGTCTGCTGCAAGCGATCCCTGCCGCCCCTGGCATCGCTATCGGCCCGGCGCACATTCAGGTCCAGCAAGCCATCGATTACCCGTTGCGCGGCGAGTCCGCCGCCATCGAGCGCGAACGTCTCAAGCAAGCGCTGGCCGACGTGCGTCAGGACATTCAGGGCCTGATCGAGCGTAGCAAGGCCAAGGCGATCCGCGAGATTTTCATCACCCACCAGGAAATGCTCGACGACCCGGAACTCACCGACGAAGTCGACACCCGCCTCAAGCAGGGCGAAAGCGCCGAAGCGGCGTGGATGGCCGTGATCGAGGCCGCCGCAAAACAACAGGAATCGTTGCAGGACGCCTTGCTCGCCGAACGCGCCGCCGACCTGCGCGACATCGGTCGCCGGGTGCTGGCGCAACTGTGTGGTGTGCAGACGCCCGCCGAGCCCGAGCAACCGTACATTCTGGTGATGGATGAGGTCGGCCCGTCCGACGTTGCGCGGCTGGATCCGGCGCGGGTCGCGGGGATTCTCACTGCCCGTGGCGGCGCCACCGCGCACAGCGCCATCGTCGCTCGCGCGCTGGGGATTCCGGCGCTGGTCGGTGCGGGCGCTGCGGTGTTGCTGCTGAAGCCGGGCACGCCGTTGCTGCTCGACGGCCAGCGCGGTCGCCTGCATGTGGACGCGGATGCCGCGACCCTGCAACGTGCCAGCGAAGAACGCGACACCCGCGAACAACGCCTGAAAGCCGCCGCCGAACAACGCCATCAGCCGGCACACACCACCGACGGCCACGCCGTGGAAGTGTTCGCCAACATCGGTGAAAGCGCCGGTGTGATCAGCGCAGTGGAGCAGGGCGCCGAAGGCATCGGTCTGTTGCGCACCGAACTGATTTTCATGGCTCATCCACAGGCGCCGGACGAGGCGACTCAGGAAGCCGAATACCGCCGCGTCCTCGATGGCCTCGCCGGTCGCCCGCTGGTGGTACGCACCCTCGATGTCGGCGGCGACAAACCGCTGCCGTATTGGCCGATTGCCAAGGAAGAAAACCCGTTCCTCGGTGTGCGCGGGATTCGCCTGACCTTGCAGCGTCCGCAGATCATGGAAGCGCAGTTGCGCGCCTTGCTGCGCTCGGCGGACAACCGTCCGTTGCGGATCATGTTCCCGATGGTCGGCAGCGTTGAAGAGTGGCGTCAGGCCCGCGACATGACCGAACGCCTGCGCCTGGAAATCCCGGTCGCCGACCTGCAACTGGGGATCATGATCGAAGTGCCGTCCGCCGCGTTGCTGGCGCCGGTGCTGGCCAAAGAGGTGGATTTCTTCAGCGTCGGCACCAACGACCTGACCCAGTACACGCTGGCGATCGACCGTGGTCATCCGACCCTGTCCGCCCAGGCTGACGGCCTGCACCCGGCGGTGCTGCAGCTGATCGACATTACCGTGCGCGCGGCCCATGCCCATGGCAAATGGGTCGGCGTGTGCGGCGAACTGGCGGCGGATCCGCTGGCGGTGCCGGTGCTGGTCGGCCTCGGTGTGGATGAACTGAGCGTCTCCGGGCGCAGCATCGCCGAGGTCAAGGCACGCATCCGCGAACTCAGCCTGACCCAGACGCAAACCCTTGCTCAACAAGCCCTGGCCGTGGGCAGCGCCAACGAAGTGCGCGCATTAGTGGAGGCCCTGTAATGGCCAAGATTCTCACCCTGACCCTCAACCCGGCGCTGGACCTTACGGTGCAGTTGCCACGTCTGGAGGCCGGTCAGGTCAATCGCAGCGACGAGATGCACACCCACGCTGCCGGCAAGGGCGTCAACGTCGCGCAGGTGCTGGCCGACCTCGGTCATCAACTGACGGTCAGCGGCTTTCTCGGCGAAGACAATCTGCAAGCGTTCGAAACCCTGTTCGCCAAACGCGGTTTCACCGATGCGTTTATCCGGGTGCCCGGCGAGACCCGCAGCAACATCAAGGTCGCTGAGCAGGACGGGCGCATCACCGACATCAACGGCCCGGGGCCGGTGGTCGGCGTGGTGGCGCAACAGGCGTTGCTGGATCGTCTGGTGCAGATCGCGCCGGGGCATGACGCGGTGGTGGTCGCCGGCAGTTTGCCGCGTGGCGTCACTGCACAGTGGTTGCGCGAACTGGTCGAACGCTTGAAAACGTTGGGCCTGAAAGTCGCCCTGGACACCAGCGGCGATGCCTTGCGTGCAGCGCTCAAGGCCGGTCCGTGGCTGATCAAACCGAATACCGAAGAGCTGGCCGATGCGCTGGGTTGTGAAGTGGTGTCCCACGCGTCTCAGGTCGAAGCGGCCAATCGGCTGCACGCCCAAGGCATCGAGCATGTGGTGATTTCCCATGGCGCAGAGGGTGTGAACTGGTACAGCGTCGGCTCGGCGCTGCATGCGACGCCGCCGAAGGTCAGCGTGGCAAGCACGGTCGGTGCCGGCGATTCGCTGCTGGCCGGCATGCTCCACGGCCTGCTCAGCGCCGACACACCGGAACAGACCCTGCGCACGGCCACCGCGATTGCGGCGCAGGCGGTGACCCAGATCGGTTTCGGTATTCACGATGCCGCGCAACTGGCGCAGCTCGAACAGGGCGTGCGCGTGCGCCCCCTGACAGAACAATAAGAGGGTTTGTCATGAAGTTAGCCATCGTCACGGCCTGCCCGAACGGCATGGTCACCAGTGTGCTGTGCGCCCGGCTGCTGGATGCCGCGGCCCAGCGTCAGGGCTGGAGCACCAGCGTCGAAGTGGTGGATGCCGCGCACCCGGAACGCGAGTTGTCGGCGGCCACCATCGAGGCCGCCGAGTGGGTGTTGCTGGTGGCCACGGGACCATTGGACATGACCCGGTTCATCGGCAAGAAAGTCTTTCGGATTGCGCCGGCGCAAGCCCTGCAGGATGTTGAAGACGTGCTGCGGCGTGGCGCCGTCGAGGCGCAGGTTTACGTCGCTGACGAAACGCCGCCCGTGGTTGCCAGTGCCCAAGCGCCGCGTCTGGTTGCCGTCACCGCCTGCCCGACCGGCGTCGCCCACACGTTCATGGCTGCCGAAGCCTTGCAGCAAGCCGCCAAGCGTCTGGGCTACGACCTGCAAGTCGAAACCCAGGGCTCGGTCGGCGCGCGAAATCCGCTGAGCGCGGCAGCGATTGCCGAGGCTGACGTGGTGCTGCTGGCGGCTGACATTGAAGTCGCCACCGAGCGTTTCGCCGGCAAGAAAATCTACCGCTGCGGCACCGGCATTGCGTTGAAGCAATCCGAAGCCACGCTGAAAAAAGCCCTGGCCGAAGGTGTCGTTGAAAACGCTGCCGGCGACGGCAAGGCCCCGGCCAAACAAGAGAAAAGTGGCGTCTACAAACACCTGCTGACCGGTGTGTCGTTCATGCTGCCGATGGTGGTGGCGGGCGGGCTGATGATCGCCTTGTCGTTCGTGTTCGGCATCACCGCGTTCAAGGAAGAGGGCACGCTGGCGGCGGCGCTGATGCAGATCGGTGGCGAGACCGCGTTCAAATTGATGGTGCCGCTGCTGGCCGGTTACATCGCCTGGTCGATTGCCGACCGTCCCGGACTCGCGCCGGGGATGATCGGCGGTTTGCTGGCGAGCACCCTGGGCGCCGGTTTCATCGGCGGGATCGTTGCCGGGTTTATCGCAGGCTATGCGGCCAAGGCGATCAGTCGCTATGTGGCGCTGCCGCAAAGTCTCGAAGCGCTGAAACCGATTCTGATCATCCCGTTGTTCGCCAGTCTGTTCACCGGGCTGGTGATGATTTACGTGGTCGGCAAACCGGTGGCCGGGATGCTTGCGGCGCTGACGCATTTTCTCGACAGCATGGGCACCACCAACGCGATCCTGCTTGGTGTGCTGCTGGGCGGCATGATGTGCGTCGACCTCGGCGGGCCGATCAACAAGGCTGCCTATGCGTTCTCGGTGGGGCTGCTGGCCTCGCAGAGTTATGCACCGATGGCCGCGACCATGGCCGCCGGCATGGTGCCGCCGATCGGTCTGGGCATCGCCACGTTCATCGCCCGGCGCAAGTTCGCCCAGACCGAACGCGAGGCCGGTAAAGCGGCGCTGGTGCTCGGGTTGTGCTTCATCTCCGAAGGGGCGATTCCGTTTGCCGCGAAAGACCCGTTGCGGGTGATCCCGGCGAGCATCGCCGGCGGTGCACTGACCGGTGCGCTGTCGATGTACTTCGGCTGCAAACTGATGGCGCCCCACGGTGGCCTGTTCGTGCTGGCGATTCCGAATGCGATCAACCATGCGCTGTTGTACCTGCTGGCGATTGTCGCGGGCAGTCTGCTGACGGCGGTGGTGTATGCGCTGGTCAAGCGCCCGGAAGCCGTGGAACTGGCGCTGGAGCCCGCGAAGGCGTGAGGTGTCACACCGCTTTCATCTAGCGGTGCTTAAGTTTTCCTTTTTTCAGGGAGAACACCATGAGCGATTTCAATCCCGGTCGCCGGCGCGTGATGCAAGCCGTCGGCGCCGGACTGCTGATGCCGGGGCTGGCGCCGGCCGTGATCGCGTCGGTCAAGGATCGACCGCAGCTCACTGACGGCGTGCAATCCGGCGATTTGCAGGGCGACCGGGCGATGATCTGGAGCCGTGCCGACCGCCCAGCGCAGATGGTGGTGGAGTGGGACACCCGCAGCCAGTTCCGCCATCCGCGCCGCGTCGTCTCGGCGCTGGCCGATGCCCGCAGCGATTTCACCGCCCGCGTCGAGCTCACCGGGTTGCCCGCCGATCAGGCGATTTTCTACCGCGTGTATTTCAAGGACGCCCGCACTGGCGTCGCCAGCGAACCCTGGCTCGGCCACTTGCGCAGCGCACCGACGGCGCGGCGCAATATCCGCTTCGTCTGGAGCGGCGACACCGTCGGCCAGGGCTTCGGCATCAACCCCGATATCGGCGGCATGCGCATCTATGAAGCCATGCGCATGCGCCTGCCGGACTTCTTTATCCACAGCGGCGACACGATCTACGCCGACGGCCCGGTGCCGGCGCAGCTGACCACCGAGGGTGGCCGGATCTGGCGCAACCTCACCACGGAAGCCAAGAGCAAGGTCGCCCAGACCCTCGACGATTATCGCGGCAATTACCGCTACAACCTGATGGACGAAAACGTCCGTCGCTTCAACGCCGAAGTGCCGCAGATCTGGCAGTGGGACGACCATGAAGTGGTCAACAACTGGTCGCCGGGCAAGCAGCTCGACGAGCGTTATCAGGAAAAAAATATCCACACCCTGGTCGGCCGTGCGCGTCAGGCCTGGCTCGAATATTCGCCGATGCGTTTGCAGGCCGCCGATGGCGGCGGGCGGATTTATCGCAAGCTCAGTTATGGGCCGATGCTCGATGTGTTCGTGCTCGACATGCGCAGTTATCGCGGCGCCAACGACGACAATCTCGGGGCGGAAAAACCGTTCCTCGGACGCGAGCAACTGAACTGGCTCAAGCGTGGATTGAAGGCCTCGAAAGCCCAGTGGAAAGTGATTGCCGCCGACATGCCGATCGGTCTCGGCGTGCCCGACGGTGAAGTCAGTCCCGGTGTTGCACGCTGGGAAGCGGTGGCCAACGGCGACCCCGGTCCGGCCCAGGGGCGCGAGCTGGAAGTGGCCGAATTGCTCGGGTTCCTGCGGGCACATCAGGTGCGCAATTTCGTGTTCCTGACGGCGGACGTGCATTACTGCGCGGCGCATCACTATCACCCTGATCGCGCGGCGTTCCAGGATTTCGAACCGTTCTGGGAGTTTGTCGCAGGGCCGTTGAACGCCGGCAGTTTCGGCCCCAATCCGCTGGACAAGACCTTCGGCCCGCAAGTGGTGTTTCAGAAAGCGCCCCCGACGCAAAACGCTTCACCGTTTGCCGGGTTTCAGTTTTTCGGCGAGGTGAACATCGAGGGGCAGAGCGGGGAGATGAGCGTGGTGTTGCGGGATCTGGAGGGGGTGGCGGTGTTTGAGCAGAAGCTGCAGCCAGTCTGAATCCAGTGCTGAACCTGTGGGAGCACGGTTGCTCCCACAGTTACCCAAGGCGAATCAGTAAACGTCGCGACGATAACGACCCTGTTCGATCAGGCGGTCGACTTCGGCGGCGCCCAGCACTTCATTGAGCACCTGATCCACCCCCGAAGCCATCCCCTGAAGGCTGCCGCAGATGTAGATCACTGCACCGTCCGCCAGCCATTTCTTCAACTCACCAGCCGATTCGCGCAGACGATCCTGCACGTAAATCTTCTCGGCCTGATCACGCGAGAACGCCAGATCCAGGCGTTCCAGATCACCGTTGATCAACCACTCTTCCAGCTCTGCGCGGCAGAGGAAGTCGTGCTCGCGATTGCGTTCGCCAAACAACAGCCAGTGGCGCTGTTGGTTGTCGGCGATCCGTGCCTTGAGCAAGCTGCGCAGCCCGGCAAGGCCGGTGCCGTTGCCCAGCAGAATCATTGGCACCGAAGCGCTCGGCAGATGGAAACCGCTGTTGCGGCGGACCCGCAGGCTGATGCTGCCGCCGATCTGCGCATGCTCGGTCAGCCAGCCGGAGCCGATGCCGAGGCTGCCATCGGCATGCTGTTCCTGACGCACGATCAGCTCCAGTACGCCGTCGGCGGCAATCGAGGCGATCGAGTATTCGCGCATTGCCAACGGCACCATCGCATCGACCAGCGCCTGGGCGTGCAGGCCCACCAGATGGGCGCGGTGCTCGGGCAACTGGCGGCTGGCGAGGGCTACTTCCAGCGACTCTTGCAGGCCGTTGACCTTGACGCTGGTTTCGCCACGGATGCCGAGGCCGTCGAGGAAATGCTCGATGGCCCACGGGCAATTGCGCGGCAGCACTTCCACCAGATCGCCGGCCAGCCAGCTGCGGGAGGTCGGTGCGGTCAGACCCAGCAGATAGACCGGTGCGCCGGCGCTGTCCGGGTTCATCAGCTCGCGGCGCACCAGCGTCCAATTCTCGTAGCTCGGTGCTTGCCAGGTCTCGACCGGCGTTTGCCCGGTGATCAGGCCGAGCTGGGTCTGCCAGTGGCGCAGAGCGTAAGGATCGCCGCTGTCGACTTCGACCGGGGCGAACAGGGTCTTGCCGCCGTGTTCGCTCAGCCATTGATGCAAGCGTCGGGCAAAACCGCAGAAGTGTTGATACTGCCGATCGCCGAGGCCGAGTACGGCGTAGTTGAGGCTGTCGAGGGGCGAGGCGTTCTTCAATACCTTGCGCTCGAAACCGCGCGCGCTGTCCGGCGCGTCGCCGTCGCCGAAGGTACTGACCACGAACAGCGCGTTGTTCGATTCGCGCAGATCCTGCTCGCTGACATTCGCCAGCGGCTGCACCTTCACCGGCAATCCGGCGGCCTGCAATTGCCCGGCGGTCTGCCACGCCAGTTGCTCGGCAAAACCGCTCTGGCTGGCGAAACCGATCAGCCACGCCGGTGTATCGCCGGCCGGTTGGCCGAGGCCTTTGCGGGCATCCTTGATCTGCTTTTTCTTGCGCCGGCGATCCAGGTACAACAGCCAGCCGGTGATGAAGAACAGCGGCATCAAGACGGCCGCGACGGTGACGATGATCCGCCCGACCAGACCGAAATAGCTGCCGACGTGCAGCGCGTAAATGCTGGTCAGCAATTGCGCCTTGAAGCTTTTGTCGGCGTAGCGGTCGACGCGCTTGACCACGCCGGTGGCCGGGTCGAGGGTGATCTGGTTCAGCGCGCGGTCATGGGGCGAGCTGTCGAGCAGGTAGAACACGGTCGCCGGTTGACCGGCCACTGGCGGCATGCGGATGTTGTAGGCGGCGAGGCCCGGGCCGGCGGTGCTGTAGATGCTGAGCCACATGGCGGCGTAATCGGCAGTCGGCGCCGGACCTTCAGGGGCCGGGCCACGACCGCCGCGCACGCGCTCGTTTTGCGGTGCATCGGAAAGCAGTCGGGTCAGGCCCTTGTTGTACCACTCGTAGGACCAGGACAGTCCGGTCAGTGCCAGCAGCAGATACACCAACATGCACCAGGTGCCGAACACCGAGTGCAGATCCCAGTTGAAGCTGCGGCCCTTTTTCTTCCAGTCGAGAGTCAGCCAGACGCGCCAGCTGTGCCACTGGCGCGGCCAGCGCAGGTACAGGCCGGACAGGCAGAAGAACAGCAGCATCAGGGTGCAGGCGCCGGTGATGTTGCGACCGGTATCGCCCATGGCGAGGAACCGGTGCAATTGCAGCATCAGGCCGAAGAAATCCTGGCCGGTGGCCTCGCCCTTGAACTCGGCGGTGTAGGGATCGAAGTAGCGCATCTCGCCCCGGCGCTCGCCTTTGGGCGGGGTGAACCAGACGCGGCCGGCGCTGCCGCTTTCGGTCTCGACCGAGAGCATCGAGACTTTCTTGCCCGAGGCCGCTTCGATGTGCGCCACCAGATCGGCGGGCGGCAGCACGCCGGCGACCTGCTTCTCGACCTGCAACACCGAAGGGTTGAGGGCTTTGAGAATTTCGTCCTGAAACGAATAGGCAGCGCCGGTGATGCCCATCAGGGCCAGCACCAGCCCGGCAGTGATGCCAAAAAACCAGTGCAACTGGAACAGGGTTTTCTTCAACACGTTGCTTGCCTTGTCCGTTCGGAGGTTGTGTTCACGGCGTGCATTATGCCGTGGCTTATCGAGAAACGTTCTTTATTACGCACAAAAGCCCCGCTCAAATGAATGAACGGGGCTCGGTACTTCCCGCTTCGATCAGAAGTGGAAGTTGGTGCTCAGCAATGCCGTACGGCCCGCCGCCTGGTTGGCGAAGTGGGTCGAGAAGGCCTTGTCGTAGTAGGTCTCGTTGGTCAGGTTCTGCACGTTCAATTGCAGGTCGACGTTCTTGCTCAGCTTGTACGCCGCCATCGCGTCGTAGCGAACGTAGGAATCGACCATGGTGGTGTTGGCCACGTTGCCGAACACGTCATCCACGTAGAACGCACCGCCACCGATGGTCAGCTTCGGCGTGACTTGGTAAGTGGTCCACAGGCTGGCGCTGTTTTTCGGCGTGTTGGGCAGCTCGTTACCGTTGTTGGCCTTGTTGGCCGGCAGGTCACCACCGTCTACCTGTTCGCTGTCCATGTAGGCGTAGCCGGCGAACACTTGCCACTTGTCGGTGATCTTGCCGCTGGCGGACAACTCGATACCTTGTACACGGGTCTTGCCGGCGTTTTCGTACGAGGTGGTATCGACCTGGACACGCGCGTTTTCTTTCTCGGTGCGGAAGATGTCGGCGGTCAGCGACAGGCGATCGTTCAGCAAATCCCACTTGGTACCGATTTCGTAGTTCTTGGTGGTTTCCGGCTCCATGTCGCTCTTGAGCAGGTTGCCATTGCGATCCGGCGTGCCGCCCAGCGGGTTGCCTTCCTGACCTTCACCCAGGGTGTTGCCCGGCGGAGTGGCGGAGGTGGCGTAGGACGCGTAGATGCTGCCGTTCTCTGCCGGTTTGTAGACGATGCCGAACTGACCGGTGACGAACTCGCTGGTGTCAGCACCCTTGGAGGTGGTGCGGCCAGCGTTGTTGTAAGTCTTGTAGCCGGTTTCGAAGTGGTCGTAACGCAGGCCCATGTTCACCAGCCATTGCTCGGACAGCTCCAGGGTGTCGAACGCATACAGCGCGTAGGTATCGGACTGGGTGTCGGTGCCGGCGTAGTTGCGCGAGATTGCGCCGTTCCACGGATCGTTCGGGGTCGGGTTCGACAGCGAGGTGCAGTTGTAGCCGCTGGCGGCGCCGATCAGGCCCGGGTTGCAGTTGGTGGTCACGGCCGAGGTGCGCGGCGTGGTGTCGGTGTTGACGTTGTACGAGGATTTGCTGCTTTCCTCACGGGTGTACTCGACGCCGGTGGAGAAGCTGTTCTTGAAGCCGGCAACGTAGAAGTTGCCGAACAGATCGGTCTGGTTGGTGGTGGTCTCGGTGTTGCTCACACGAGTGTTCGCACGACGCCAGACGCTGCCGTTGTTGACGTTGCCCTTGCTGTCGTCCGGCTGGGTCAGGATGTAATCCTGCATGCTGGTGCCGTGACGCAGGGTGTTCTTGATCGTCAGCGAGTCGCTCAGGTCATGCTCGATGGCGAAGGTCGCGGTGTCGGTGCGGCCCTTGCGGAAGTCGCGGTCCAGACCGTAGAAATTGCTGTGATCGCCGCCGGCGTACGGCTTGTCCGGGTTGGACTTGGTGCGCGCCGCCGAGCCGCCGGCCGGAATGGTGTAAGGGATGCCCGAATCCGGCGTGTCGTTGCTTTCGAGATGGTAATAATCGAGGTTGACGCGGGTGTCGGTACCCAGGCCGAAGGCCAGGGATGGCGCGATGCCCCAGCGGTCGTAGTCGACCTTGTCGCGACCGGCGACGTTGCTCTCGTGGCTCATCAGGTTCAGACGGCCGGCAGCGGTGTCGCTGAACTGGTAGTTGCCATCCATCGTGTAGCGCTGGGTCTGGTCGGAGCCCCAGGTGAAGCCACCGTCGAACGAGTTGCCCAAGTGCGCTTTCTTGCTCACCAGGTTGATGCTGCCGCCGGCTGCGCCACGACCGCCGATGGCGGAGTTCGGGCCCTTGCTGACTTCGATGTTTTCCACGGCGAAGATTTCGCGGCTCTGGGAGCCGGTATCGCGCACGCCGTCGAGGTAGGTGTCGCCCTGGGCGTCGAAACCACGGATGAACGGACGGTCGCCCTGCGGGTTGCCGCCTTCACCGGCACCGAAAGTGATGCCCGGCACGGTGCGCAGTGCGTCCTGCATGTTCAGGGCGCCGGTGTCTTTCAGCACTTGCTGCGGGATAACGGTGACCGAGCGCGGCGTGTCGACCAGCGGCGCGGTGTACTTGGGCGAGGAGGCTTTCTCGACCTGGTAAGAGGTCGAGTCCTGGGCTTCGCCGGTGATGGCGGTGGCGTCCAGGGCGATAGCATTGCCGGTGGCTTTGCTGTCGGTTTTTTCGGCGGCGAACACCATGTGGCCTGCGGAGCCGGCGGTGATTGCCACGCCGATGGCGGAAGCGAGCAGACGTGGTGAACTTACCGGTACTTGTGCTGGTTGACGTGCCATTTTTATTCCCCTCCCCAAGGATTTGAGGCGGCGGAATATAGGGTAAACAGGTATTCGTATCAATTGCGAAACATTACTATTCGCGACAAATTTACATTCTTTACAATTTAACCTTACGGTTTTTACCAGTTCATTCGTCTAGCGGGTTTTACACAGTCAATAAGAATCAATACCATTGGCATCCTTTTGCCATCTGGTGACGTCGCCATGCTCCTGCACATCCCCGCGCTGTTCGAGAAAGACGAAGTGCAGCGTATTCGCGAGGCGCTGGAACAGGCCGACTGGGCCGATGGCAAGATCACCGCCGGCTATCAATCGGCCAAGGCCAAGCACAATCTGCAACTGCCCGAAGGTCATCCGCTGGCCAAGGAAATCGGCGCGGCGATGCTCGAACGGCTGTGGAAAAATCCGTTGTTCATGTCTGCCGCGCTGCCGCACAAAGTATTTCCGCCGTTACTCAACTGCTACACGGCGGGTGGCAGTTTCGATTTTCACATCGACAATGCCGTACGCCAGCCCAAGGGCAGCATCGAACGGGTACGCACTGATCTGTCGGCCACGCTGTTTTTCAGCGAGCCGGAGGACTACGACGGCGGCGAGCTGGAAATCCAGGACACCTTCGGCACCCAGCGGGTAAAACTGCCCGCCGGCGATATGGTGCTGTACCCCGGCACCAGCCTGCACAAGGTCAACGCGGTGACTCGCGGTGCGCGCTATGCCTCGTTCTTCTGGACTCAAAGCCTGGTGCGCGAGGACAGCCAACGCGCGTTGCTGTTCGAGATGGACGGTGCGATCCAGCAGCTTACCCAGGACATGCCCGATCACCCTTCGCTGATCCGCCTCACCGGCACCTATCACAACCTGCTGCGTCGCTGGGTCGAGGTGTAAGTGGCGGACTTTCGGTTGCGCCGCAAGGAAGTCCTCGACGGCGAACGCCTCACGGCCATGCTCGAAGAAAGCCCTGCCCGCGCGGCTCAGGCGATTCTGATCGCGGCGGGTGAGGGCGTGCTGGAAGCGCAGGCGCTGCTTGGGCAGATCCTGCTCGATGGTCACGGGATTGCTCAGGATCAGCCGCTGGCCTTGCGCTGGTTTGAAATCGCCGCAGGGCAAGGTCATCTGATGGCGCGTAACATGCTCGGTCGCTGCCATGAGCACGGATGGGGTTGTGTGGCCGACGCAGCGATTGCCGCCCAGCAATATCGCGTTGCAGCGGATGCCGGGCTGGATTGGGCGATGTATAACCTGGCCAACCTGCTGGCAACCGGGCGCGGTGTTGCGGTCGATCATCTTCAGGCCATGGCGCTGTATCAGCGCGCGGCAGAGTCCGGGCATGCCAAGTCGATGAACCTGCTCGGGCGTTATCTGGAAGAGGGGCAAGTGTGCCCGGCGAATCCGGCAGCGGCCCGTGACTGGTATCGACGTTCGGCCGAAGGCGGAGACTTTCGCGGGCAGTTCAGCCACGCGGCAGTACTGGCGGCTGAGGGGCGCGTCGATGAGGCGCTGGCCTGGCTGGAGAAAGCGCTGACCGGCGGCAACCTGAATTTCCTGCGCGTGGCCAGCCAGACGTTGGCAAGCGCAACCGATCCGCGAATCCAGGCACTGGCGCAGGCCTACGCTCGCCGTTGCGCCGAGTTACAGGACACCTGAATCGCAGCCACAAAAAAGCCCATGACACGTCATGGGCTTTTGCTTACCGCAGTACTATTTACACGTAAAACGATTTCAGCGGCGGGAAGCCGTTGAACTCTACCGCGCTGTAACTGGTGGTGTACGCACCGGTCGACAGCCAGTACAGGCGATCACCGATCGCCAGGTTCAGCGGCAAACCGTACTTGTAGTTCTCGTACATGATGTCGGCGCTGTCGCAGGTCGGGCCGGCGATCACGACTTCTTCCATCTCGCCTTTCTTCTCGGTCCAGATCGGGAACTTGATCGCTTCGTCCATGGTTTCGATCAGGCCGGAGAACTTGCCCACATCGGTATAAACCCAACGCTCGACGGCGGTGCGGGATTTACGCGCGACCAGCACCACTTCGCTGACCAGGATGCCGGCGTTGGCGATCAGCGAACGGCCCGGCTCCAGAATGATTTCCGGCAGGTCATCACCGAAGTCTTCCTTGAGGAAGCGGATGATTTCTTCGGCATAGGTTTCCAGGCTGTTGGTGCGGGTGATGTAGTTGGCCGGGAAGCCACCGCCCATGTTGATCAGCTTCAGATGGATGCCGTCTTCTTCCTTCAGGCGCTCGAAGATCACTTTGACCTTGGCGATGGCGGCGTCCCAGACGCTGATGTCACGCTGTTGCGAACCGACGTGGAAGGAGATGCCGTATGGCACCAGGCCCAGGTCGCGGGCGAGGATCAGCAGGTCCATGGCCATGTCGGTCTGGCAGCCGAATTTGCGCGACAGTGGCCAGTCGGCGGTGGTCGAGCCTTCGGTCAGGATGCGCACATAGACTTTGGCGCCCGGTGCGGCCTTGGCGATGTTGCGCAGGTCGGCTTCCGAGTCGGTGGCGAACAGACGCACGCCCTTCTCATAGAAGTAGCGAATGTCCTTGGACTTTTTGATGGTGTTGCCGTAGCTGATCTGGTCCGGGCTGACGCCACGGCTCAGCACTTTGTCCAGCTCATAGATCGAGGCGATGTCGAAGCTCGAACCTTTCTCTTTGAGCAGGTCGATGATCTCGACGGCCGGGTTGGCCTTGACCGCGTAGTAGACCTTGGCGAATTCGAAACCGGCGCGCAGGTCATCGTAGGCCTGGGCGATCATCGCGGTGTCGATCACCACGAACGGGGTTTCCTGTTTGTCGGCGAACGCCTTCATTTTCTGAAAGGTTTCGCGCGCGAAATAGTCTTCGACCTGGATCGACATACTTGGGACTCCTAGTGGCAAACGTCGTTAATCAATGGGTGCAAATGAACGTCCTCCGTATCCCCACTTTGGTTCGCCTACTTCCCAAGGCATGTCGCCGAAAGCAAAAAGGCCATGGGAAGCGGCGTGCCCTTGGCCTTGCTGTCTCGTCGTCAGTACTTGAGCCGGATGGATCGTTTCCAGCATGGACGTTCGGCGCGAACTTTAGGGCGTGAGGGGCCTGAGATCAACAAAAAATGTCGCGTTTCTGCACACTTCCGTCGTGCGGTGCCGCTCAGTCACTGGTGTAACCGACCTGCATGACAGGCTGATGTTCCCCTTGTCGTCACTTTCCGGTGGATTGCATGCGCAGTCCGCCTATAACCCTGCACGTTTTAACTCCGAAAAAATATCGCCGTAGCGTCACCTACTGTCATTTATGACAGGTGCTTAATTTCGTGATTGTTATTAGGGTGAATGCACAGCCATCACGCTGAAATGAGTTGAAGTGTCAGTTCTGAAAATTTCAATTTTCAGGCATCTACCTGCATGTAAGGAAGTTGCGAGTCTGCAGCAGGCAACTTGGTTTTGTAGAGGGTGATTGAGATGAAGCGAATAATTTTATGGATGTTTGTATTATTGCTGTCAGGGTGCGCTACTCACGAACTTTCGCCCAAGGTTGACTCTGATCAAGGTACCTCCGGTGTTCAATCCGCTGACACTGGAACTCTGGCTACAGGGCCCGAGATCGCGGGGTATTTGACCGAGGCCTATCACAACAAGATAAACATGTGTCGTGCCAATCCCAGCGCGCCACCGTTCCTGTGCAGCGGGGTATTGCTGAGAGCGACCCAGAACTCCACAGGGTTTCATTTCTGGAATCCTAACCCAAGCTCTACCGGTGTTTCTTTTTCCTGGCTGCGTGCGGATGCAAAGTTCGGAAAGTTAGTCTTCGGGTATAATAACGGCTTTATTTTTTATCCTTATTTTTTTAAACCTGCGGGCAAGATCGAACCGGAAATCCTGTGTTTTTTTCCGGTGGACGGTGCAACGACCCTCCGTGCAGACAAAGGGTGCGGGACTTACCCTGGGTTTCCCACCAGCGCTCCATGCCAATCGCAGAATATAAATACGGCTGTGCAATACCTGGCTCATTACAACAGTCTGCCGAGCAAATACCACACCCTGTGTGGATTCGATGTGCGCGACTATCTGAATCAGGGCGCGACGACTGCTTTCAATGAAGCGGTGAAAGCACAAGGGCAAGGTGGAACCTTCGCGTTCAACACGCAAAACGAGTTTCGGCTGGAAAAGTGGGGGCAGAATCTGGGAGCGACTTTGCCGATAGAAGCGGTGTTCTACCTCAACGATACAGGCAAGGCCGGTGCACAATATGATCAGCGTGATTTCAAGACGCAAACCGGTATCTGGATTCCAATGATTCGGATAACCCTTCCACAGACGCCAGCAGCCGACGCGACATTCCAGTACATCCCCGCCGATCAGGCCATTTCCTCCTGAACAAAAAAGGGCGGTGCTTATCCACAAGCACCGCCCTTTTTTACAGACCGTTCTTCACGTCAACGCAACTTCCGCCGGCGACACGATGCTGGTCTTGCCCCCTCGGGATTTACCCGAACTCAGATACTCGGCAATTGACTCCTGAGTCACCTCGCCAAGGAACACCCGCTCGGCATCCATCACTGGCAGCCATGAGCGATTGAACTCGTACATGCGCGACAACAGGATGCGCAAATGCTCGTCGTAGGCAGCCGTGGCGTTGAACTCGCGCAGGAACTGCGCACAGGTGCCGGTCTGACGGTGCAGGTCACGACGGCGCACATAACCCAGTGCCTTGTTCTCAGCGTCAGTGACGACGACATAGCGACGGTCATGTTCGTCCATCAACTCCAGCGCGTCGGTCACCGGGGTTTCCGGGCTCACCGACGGCGCGTTGTCCGCCGCGTCTTCGGCTTTCACCAGCAGCAGACGTTTGAGGGTGCTGTCCTGACCGACGAAGTTGCTCACGAAATCGTCCGCCGGATGAGCGAGCAGGGTGTCCGGATGGTCGATCTGCAACAGCTTGCCGGCGCGGAAGATCGCGATCTTGTCGCCGAGCTTGATCGCTTCGTCGATGTCATGGCTGACCATGATCACGGTCTTGTTCAGTGCGCGTTGCATCTCGAAGAACTCGTTCTGGATCATCTCGCGGTTGATCGGGTCCACCGCGCCGAACGGTTCGTCCATCAGCAGCAGCGGTGCATCCGCCGCCAGCGCACGGATCACGCCGATCCGTTGCTGCTGGCCGCCGGACAGTTCGCGCGGGTAGCGATGCAGATACTGCTTGGGTTCAAGCTTGATCATGCTCATCAGTTCGCGGGCGCGGTCATGGCATTTCTGTTTGTCCCAGCCGAGCAGTTTCGGCACGACGACGATGTTCTCTTCGATGGTCATGTTCGGGAACAGACCGATCTGCTGGATCACGTAGCCGATGTTGCGGCGCAACGTCACCTCGTCGAGGTCGGTGGTGTCTTCGCCGTTGATCAGGATCTTGCCCGAGGTCGGTTTGATCAGGCGGTTGATCATTTTCAGCGTGGTGCTTTTGCCGCAGCCCGATGGCCCGAGGAACACACAGATTTCGCCTTCATTGACGGTCAGGCTTACCGAGTCCACGGCTTTCACATCTTTGCCGTTGCTTTGAAAGGTCTTGCTGAGGTTTTGAAGTTCGATCATTTGAGGAGTCCTTTTGGAGTCAGCGAACGTTGCAGCCACTGCAAAATGAGGTCGGCGAAAATCGCCAGAAGACTGACCAGCAGCGCGCCGACGATGAGCATCGACATGTCACTGCGGCTGATGGAGGCAAGGATCAGCACGCCGAGGCCGCCGGCGCCGATGGTCGCGGCGATGGTCATCACGCCGATGTTCATCACCACGGCGGTGCGTACGCCGGCGAGGATCACCGGCACGGCGATCGGCAACTCGACCATGCGCAAGCGCTGGCCGAAGGTCATGCCGATGCCGCGTGCGGCTTCTCGAATGCCCGGTTCGACGCCGGTCAGGGCGAGGTAGGTGTTGCGCATGATCGGCAACAGTGAATAAAGGAACACCGCAGTGATCGCCGGCATCGGGCCGAGGCCCTGACCGAACTTCGAGTAGAACGGCAGCAGCAGGCCGAACAGCGCAATCGACGGCACGGTCAGCAGCACCGTGGCGCTGGCCTGCAAGGGGCCGGCGAGGCTCGGGAAGCGTGTCATCAGGATGCCCAGCGGCACGCCGATGAGGATTGCCAGGCTGACGGCGATGCCGACCAGCGTGATGTGCTGCCAGGTCAGGTGCATCACCTGCTGCCAGTCGAGGTGGGAAAAGGCGTTCAGGAATTCCATGACTTTTCCTCCTTTAATTCAGTGGATGCTGGCGCAGGAAATCGGCAGCGACTTTCGACGGGCTTTCGTGATCGACATCGACCCGCGCGTTGAGCTGGCGCATGGTTTCGTCGTCGAACAGCTCGGCCAGCGGCTTGAGTTGCTCCGCCAGTTGCGGGTGGGCGTCGAGGTAGGCCTGACGCACGACCGGCGCAGCGGTGTAGTCCGGGAAGTAATGCTTGTCGTCTTCCAAAAGCTTCAGGCCGAAGGCGTTGAGGCGACCGTCGGTGGTGTAGACCAGACCGGCGAACACCTGGCCGTTACGCAGCGCGGTGTAGACCAGCCCCGCGTCCATCTGCCGGATGTTCTTGCGGGTCAGGTTCATGTCGTAGAGCTTGACCATGCCGTCCAGACCGTCGGAGCGGTTGGCGAACTCGGTGTCCAGCGCCACCAGGTGATTGGTCTTGGCTTCAGCCTTCAGCACGTCGTTCAACTGACTGATGTTGCTGATCTGCGGGTATTCCTCGGCCACGGTTTTCGGCAGGGCGAGGGCGTAGGTGTTGCTGAATTTCGACGGTGTCAGCCAGACCAGGCCTTTTTTCGCGTCGAGTTCTTTCACACGGGCGTAGGACTGTGCGCTGTCGAGTTTCTCGGTGACATGGTTGTAGGCCACCAGCGACACACCGGTGTATTCCCAGAGCATGTCCAGTTGCCCGGTTTCGTGGGCGCTGCGGGCCAGGTTACTGCCCAGACCGCCGGTGATCTGCGCGTCGTAGCCTTTGCTGCGCAGGTATTGCGCGGTGATTTCCGCAAGCAGGGTTTGCTCGGTGAACACCCGGGCACCAAGGCGAATCACCGGTTTGTCGGCGGCTTGGGCGATACCTGCGAAGAGCAGCACGCAGCCCAGAATCAAACTAAGTCTTTTCATAAATATTCCTTCGCAAAGCCTCAAGACGGGCGCAAACCACGTTCCAGCCAGAGACGGCTGGCGAGCGTGACCACGCCATCGAGCAGCAGGGCCAGCAGCGCAGTGCACGCGGCACCGAGCAGCAGTTGCGGCTGATTGTTCAGGGCGATGCCGGGGAAGATCAGGCTGCCGAGGCTGTTGGCCCCGATCAGGAAGGCCAGCGGCGCGGTACCGACGTTAATCGCCAGCGCCACCCGCACACCGCCGACGATGATCGGCACGGCGTTGGGCAACTCGACTTTCCACAGCACCTGGCGCGGGGTCATGCCGATGCCGACAGCGGCCTCTTTCAGCGAGCCCTGGACGTTTTTCAGGCCTTCATAGGTGTTGCGCACAATCGGCAACAGCGAGGCGAGGAACAAAGCGAAGATCGCCGGACCGCTGCCGATGCCGAGAATCCCCAGGGCAATCGCCAGCACGGCCAGCGGCGGCACGGTGTTGCCGATGTTGAAGATCTGCATGAAGCGTTCAGCGCGGCCGACCATGGTCGGGCGGCTCAGGAAGATACCGGCGGGGAGGCCCACGACAAGGGCGGCCAGCATTGAGGCGAGGACGAGAATCAGATGAGCTTGCAGGTAAAACAACAAATCGTCGCGGTAGTGTTCGATCGTGTTGATGCCGATCCAGTGGACCAGCAGGGCCAGGAGCGCGATCACCACCGCACCTCCCATCAGCCCTTTGCCATAGCGGATAGCCACAGGCGGACTCCTTTTTTTAGTCGGCGAACGCAGTCCCGTGTGGCATGCCAAGCCTTGGCTGCCGGGAGAGTCGTTCGCGAGAAGCAGCTTTTTTTCAGCCCGGCAAAAGCGGTCTGAAAGCGAGCCATGAGCGCAGCCTCGTCAGGCTAACTTGCTGATTTTTCAGCCCCTGACGAATTGTCGTAACAGGGGATGGACGTCTCCGTGCTTTAAAAGGTTCCCATCCGAGGCAGCATTTGGCCACCCTTAATGTGCTCAACGGTTCGGTTATTGAATCGAGTTGGGCTATAATCGCCGCCCTTTTTTGAATCACCGCCAGGCGATTTCCCATGACCAGACAGGCCGCCGAAGTCGCGAAACGCCGCACTTTCGCCATTATTTCCCACCCCGATGCCGGTAAAACCACCATCACCGAAAAGCTCCTGCTGATGGGCAAGGCGATTGCCGTGGCCGGTACGGTGAAATCCCGTAAATCCGACCGCCACGCGACATCCGACTGGATGGAGATGGAAAAGCAGCGGGGCATCTCGATCACCACGTCGGTCATGCAGTTCCCGTATCGCGAACACATGATCAACCTGCTCGACACCCCGGGCCACGAAGACTTCTCCGAAGACACCTACCGCACCCTGACTGCGGTGGACTCGGCATTGATGGTTCTCGACGGCGGTAAAGGTGTAGAGCCACGTACCATCGCGCTGATGGACGTCTGCCGTCTGCGTGACACGCCGATCGTCAGCTTCATCAACAAACTCGACCGTGACATCCGCGACCCGATCGAACTGCTCGACGAAATCGAAGCCGTCCTGAAGATCAAGGCCGCGCCGATCACCTGGCCGATCGGTTGCTACCGCGACTTCAAGGGCGTGTACCACCTGGCCGACGACTACATCATTGTCTACACCGCCGGTCACGGTCATGAACGCACCGAAACCAAGATCATCGAGAAGCTTGATTCCGACGAGGCCCGCGCTCACCTGGGCGACGAGTACGAGCGTTTCCTCGAACAGCTGGAACTGGTGCAGGGCGCCTGTCACGAGTTCAACCAGCAGGAGTTCCTCGACGGTCAACTGACCCCGGTGTTCTTCGGTACTGCATTGGGCAACTTCGGGGTCGACCATGTCCTCGACGCTGTGGTCGACTGGGCGCCGCGTCCGCTGCCACGTGTGGCCAACGAGCGCACCGTGGAGCCGGTGGAAGAGAAGTTCTCGGGCTTCATCTTCAAGATCCAGGCGAACATGGACCCGAAACACCGCGACCGCATCGCCTTCATGCGTATCTGCTCCGGCAAGTACGAGAAAGGCATGAAAATGCGCCACGTGCGTACCGGCAAGGACGTGCGCATCGGCGACGCCCTGACGTTCTTCTCCTCCGAGCGTGAACAGTTGGAAGAGGCGTATGCCGGCGACATCATCGGTCTGCACAACCACGGCACGATCCAGATCGGCGACACCTTCAGCGAAGGCGAAACCCTGGGCTTCACCGGTATCCCGCACTTCGCCCCGGAACTGTTCCGCCGCGTACGCCTGCGCGATCCGCTGAAATCCAAGCAACTGCGCCAGGGCCTGCAACAGTTGGCCGAAGAAGGCGCGACCCAGGTGTTCTTCCCGGAGCGCAGCAACGACATCATCCTCGGCGCCGTCGGCGTGCTGCAGTTCGATGTGGTCGCCAGCCGCCTGAAAGAGGAATACAAGGTCGAGTGCTCCTACGAGCCGATCACCGTGTACTCCGCGCGCTGGATCGAATGCAGCGACAAGAAGAAGCTCGAGGAATTCTCCAACAAGGCGGTGGAAAACCTGGCACTGGACGGCGGCGGTCACCTGACCTACCTCGCGCCGACGCGGGTCAACCTGGCCCTGATGGAAGAGCGCTGGCCGGACGTGAAATTCCGTGCGACGCGCGAGCATCACTAAGCGCTGATTGGCGACACCCGAAAGCCCACTGATAAAACAGTGGGCTTTTTTTTGCGTGTTGATCAAGTATGCGAACTCATTCAAGTCGGGCGCAGGCGTCTGGTCCGATCACCAAGGGAGCAATCGAATGACAGGGAGGCTCGCTCATCTGCTTCGGCCCAACGGCTATTTCAGCCTGATGGCCTGGGTGCTGGCGGCGCTGCTGTTCATCAATCGCCTGAGCAGCATGGTCAAGCTGTTCATGGCGTTGTACTTGCGGCAAGAGTTGGGGCTGGCGATCGAAACGGTCGGCTGGCTGCTGTCGGCGTATGGCGGAGGTCTGCTGATCGGCTCGATGCTCGGCGGATGGCTCAGTGACCACGTCCGCACGGCGCGACTGACGGCGGCGCTGTTCTTTGTCTCTGCTTGGGTTCTGGTCTTGCTGGGGCTGGTCACGCAAGTGCCATTCCTGGCCGGGTTGCTGTTGCTCAGCGGCACTCTCGATGGGGCGATCCGCACCCTGCATCAGCGACTGATCATGGAGTATTGCGAGGTTGCGCATCGCCCACGGGCGCAGGCCTTGAGTCGCATTGCCCGGAACCTCGGGATGGCCGCTGCCGGTGTGGCGGGCGGTGTTCTGGCACAGGTGGATTTTCGCTGGGTGTTTTTCATCAGCGCCGGGCTCACGCTGCTGGCGTTGCTCTGGTTTGTCCGCACGACCTGGCGCCGGCCGGTGCTGATCGCTGACGAGGCGCCACAGGCGCAATCGAGTTCGGACCTTCCCTATCGCGACAAACCCTTCCTCTGGCTGCTGGCGGCGACCGTCCTTCTTGGCATGGCGTTCGACACGGTCTACAGCACCTTGGGCAACTATCTTCGCGACTATTACCGTTTGAGCACCGAGGCCATCGGCTGGCAGTTCGCGATCAATGCGATTCTGGTGGTGGCGCTGCAGATTCCCATGTCGCACTGGGGGGAACGCTGGGGCGCGCGCCGGCCGTTGATCGCCGGTTGTATGCTGCTGGCGGTCGGGCTCGGCATGTTGCCGCTGGGTTCCGGGTTGTTTTATGCCTGCCTCTCGACCGTGATCTGGACGCTGGGGGAGGCGTTGTTCATGCCACCGTTGAACGTGCTGGTGATGCAGCATGCGCAAACCGGAAAAAGCGGTCGCTATTTTGGTCTGTTTTTCATGGCCTGGAGTGCGAGTTCGCTGCTGTCGCCGGTGCTGGGTGGGCAGCTCTATGGCCAGTTCGGCGGTCACAGTGTCTGGCTGGCGAGTGCCGTGCTGGCCTTGCTTTCAGTGCCGCTGATTTATCAGGCAACCCGCAGTCGAGTCACACAAGGTGCAGACGCTTAGCCGATCCGGTTATGAGCGTTATTCGAAAGCGGTCTGTCCACGCATGGCATTTCCGGGCATTGGTCAGCGTCCTATCTGGTGAACCCGGCGGATCGGAACTAGATTTCAATCAGCGTCAGGTCAGCATGAATTTCTCACCTGGAACAGGATGGACTCGGCTATGAAAAGCAGGTTGCTACGGATTTTGCTGCTGTTGAAAGTGATGGTGATGCTGTCCCTCGGCACCGCGACGGCCTGGGCCGAGTGCGAGGATCACGATACCCAGGCGTCCAGCGGGCAGGTGGGGCACAGCGCGCTGATGCTGGCCAAGTCCGAGTCCGAGCCGGGCGATCAGGGCCAGGGTGGCAGCGCCGACGATGACGACTCGACCACCGACGAGCCTGACTCCGATGATCCGGATGAGGGCGACAGCCAGACGTAGATTCCGGACAAAAGAAAACCCCTTCTTTCTCGACTGATGCGCAATCGAGGCAGAAGGGGTTGGGTCAACTCATCAACAACCCGCCCCGGGAAACGGGGCGGTTTTTTTCAGGCCGCGCCGTCGAGGAACTGCTCGGCGTAGTGGCACGCGACCTGACGCGTGTCGAGCTGGCGCAGGGCCGGCTCTTCGCTGCTGCAACGCGCGGTGGCGTATGGGCAGCGCTTGTGGAACGCGCAGCCAGGCGGCGGGTTCAGCGGGTTGGGCAACTCGCCGACGATCTTGATTTTCGGCTTGTCCGGATCCGGATGGATGGTTGGGGTCGCCGACAACAGCGCCTGGGTGTACGGGTGCAGAGGGCGGGCATAGATGTCGTGCTTCGGACCGATTTCCACCGGGCGACCGAGGTACATCACCATCACGTCATCGGCCACGTGCTGCACCACCGCCAGGTTGTGCGAGATGAACACGTAGCCGGTGTTGAACTCCTGCTGCATGTCCATGAACAGGTTCAGCACCTGCGCCTGGATCGACACGTCCAGCGCCGAGGTCGGTTCGTCCGCCACCAGCACTTTCGGTTGCAGCATCATGGCGCGGGCCAGCGCGATACGCTGACGCTGACCGCCGGAGAACATGTGCGGATAACGCTGGTAGTGCTCGGGACGCAAGCCGACCTGCTTCATCATCGCCTGGACTTTCTCGCGACGTTCGGCGGCCGACAGGTTGGTGTTGATCAGCAGCGGCTCGGCCAGCTGATCACCGATTTTCTGCCGTGGGTTCAACGATGCGTACGGGCTCTGGAACACCATCTGCACGTCTTTGCGCAGTTGCTTGCGCTGAGCCTTGTCGGCGCCGGCCACTTCTTGCCCTGCGATTTTCAGGGAGCCGGATGACGGCTCCTCGATCAGGGTCAGGGCGCGGGCGAGGGTGGATTTGCCGCAGCCCGATTCACCGACGACGGCGAGGGTCTTGCCCGCTTCCAGCTCGAACGACACGCCGTTGAGGGCGCGCACGGTGGCGTGACCCTTGAACAGGCCACGGGAGACTTCGTAGTGACGGGTCAGGTCGCGGGCGGTAAGTACGACGGCCATTACGCCACCTCCTGGTTCAGCGGATAGAAGCAGCGGGCGAGGCTGTGGCTTTTCGGGTCAAGGGTCGGACGTTGCGCGCGGCAGCTGTCCTGCACGTACGGGCAGCGCGGCGACAGCAGGCAGCCTTGCGGGCGGTCATAACGGCCGGGAACGATTCCCGGCAGCGTCGCCAGACGCTCGGCACCCTGGCTGTGTTCCGGAATCGCCTTGAGCAGCGCTTCGCTGTACGGGTGGGCCGGGATGTCGAACAGTTGCGGCACCTGCCCGACTTCAACGGCCTGGCCGGCGTACATCACGCACACGCGCTGGGCGGTTTCGGCCACCACGGCGAGGTCGTGGGTGATCAGCACCAGGCCCATGTTCTGCTCTTTCTGCAACGCCAGAAGTAGATCCATGATCTGCGCCTGAATCGTTACGTCGAGTGCAGTAGTCGGCTCGTCGGCGATCAGCAGTTTCGGCTCGCCGGCAATCGCCATGGCAATCGCCACGCGCTGGCTCATGCCGCCGGACATTTGGTGCGGGTAGGCGTCCATACGGCTGGCGGCGCCCGGGATCTCGACTTTTTCCAGCAGTTCGATCGCACGCTTGCGCGCTTGCTTGCCGGACATTTTCAGGTGCAGGCGCAGCACTTCTTCGATCTGGAAACCCACGGTGTAGCTCGGGTTCAGCGCGGTCATCGGGTCCTGGAACACCATCGCCAGGTCTTTGCCGACGATCTGCCGACGCTGACGGTTGTTCAGCTTGAGCATGTTCTTGCCGTCGAAGCTCAGGGCGTCGGCGGTGACGATCCCCGGGTGCTCGATCAGGCCCATCAGCGCCATCATGGTCACGGACTTGCCGGAACCCGACTCGCCCACGATCGCCAGGACTTCGCCCTTGTCGACTTTCAGGTCGAGGCCGTCGACGACCGGGGTGGCGTTCTTGTCGCCGAAGCGAACGTTGAGATTCTTGATTTCTAACAGTGACATGGGAATCTCCTCAGGCGGCGTTCTTGAGTTTCGGGTCCAGCGCATCGCGCAGGCCGTCGCCCATCAAGTTGATTGCCAGCACGCTGAGCAAAATGGTCAAACCAGGCAGACTCACCACCCACCAGGCGCGTTCGATGTAGTCGCGGGCCGAAGCCAGCATGGTGCCCCACTCAGGGGTTGGCGGCTGGACGCCGAGGCCGAGGAAGCCCAGGGCGGCGGCATCGAGGATCGCCGAGGAGAAGCTCAGGGTCGCCTGAACGATCAGCGGTGCCATGCAGTTCGGCAGCACGGTGATGAACATCAGGCGTGGCAGACCGGCACCGGCCAGGCGCGCGGCGGTCACGTAGTCGCGGTTCAGCTCACCCATCACGGCGGCACGGGTCAGACGTACGTAGGACGGCAAGGACACCACGGCAATCGCGATCACGGTGTTGATCAGGCCAGGGCCGAGGATGGCGACGATCGCCACGGCCAGCAGCAGCGATGGCAGGGCCAGCATGATGTCCATCAGACGCATGATGGTCGGGCCGACCACTTTCGGGAAGAAACCGGCGAACAGACCCAGCAGGATCCCCGGGATCAGCGACATCACCACCGACGACAGACCGATCAGCAGCGACAGGCGCGAACCCTGGATCAGACGCGACAGCAGGTCGCGACCCAGTTCATCGGTGCCGAGCAGGAATTGCATCTGCCCGCCTTCGAGCCACGCCGGCGGCGTCAGCAGGAAGTCGCGGTATTGTTCGCTCGGGTTATGCGGGGCGACCCACGGCGCGAAGATCGCGCAGAAAATCACCAGCAGCATGAACAGCAGGCCGGCGACGGCGCCCTTGTTCTTGGCAAAGGCCTGCCAGAACTCTTTGTACGGTGACGGGTACAGCAGACTTTGATCCACGGCGGTGGCGGCGGTGACTACTGAGGAAGTTGGAGTGCTCATGGGTATTGACCTCAGCGCTGATGACGGATGCGTGGGTTGGCAAAGCCGTAGAGGATGTCCACCACGAAGTTGACCAGAATCACCAGGCAGGCGATTAACAGGATGCCGTTTTGCACAACCGGGTAGTCCCGGGCGCCGATGGCTTCGATCAGCCATTTACCGATGCCGGGCCAGGAGAAGATGGTTTCGGTCAGGACCGCACCGGCCAGCAGGGTGCCGACCTGCAGGCCGACCACGGTCAGCACCGGAATCAGCGCGTTGCGCAGGCCGTGGACGAACACCACGCGCGACGGCGACAGGCCTTTGGCCCTGGCGGTACGGATGTAGTCTTCACGCAGCACTTCGAGCATCGACGAACGGGTCATCCGCGCGATCACCGCCAGCGGAATGGTGCCCAGCACGATGGCCGGCAGGATCAGGTGGTGCAGGGCATCGAGGAACGCGCCCATGTCATCGGCCAGCAGAGTGTCGATCAGCATGAAACCGGTGCGCGGCTCGATGTCGTAGAGCAGGTCGATCCGCCCGGACACCGGGGTCCAGCCCAGGCTCACCGAGAAGAACATGATGAGGATCAGGCCCCACCAGAAAATCGGCATCGAGTAGCCCGCGAGGGAGATGCCCATCACCCCGTGGTCGAACAGGGATCCTCGCTTGAGGGCCGCGATCACCCCGGCCAAGAGGCCCAGGATGCCGGCGAACAGCAGGGCGGCCATGGACAGTTCCAGGGTCGCCGGGAAGAGGGAGGTGAACTCGGTCCATACGCTCTCACGGGTGCGCAGGGATTCGCCGAGGTCGCCGTGGGCCAGTTTGCCGATGTAGTCCAGGTACTGGGCGTACAGCGGTTTGTTCAGACCGAGGCGTTCCATTGCCTGAGCGTGCATTTCGGGGTCGACCCGACGTTCGCCCATCATCACTTCCACGGGGTCGCCGGGAATCATGCGAATCAACGCGAAAGTCAGCAAGGTGATGCCGAAAAACGTGGGGATCAACAACCCCAGTCGGCGGGCAATAAAACTAAACATCGTGTGTGGTACCTCATCAGCCGGTTAGGCGTGCCCGGTTTCCCTGGGGTCAGGGAAACCGGGAGTTTTCTTATCTACTTCACCTGGGTGGTGGCGAAGTTATTGGTTGTCAGAGGGCTGATGTGATAACCCTCTACGTTGTTGCGCATTGCGGTGAACATGCGGGTGTGGGCCATGCTGATCCACGGCTGATCCTGATTGAACAGCACTTGAGCCTGTTCATACAGCCTGGCGCGTTCGGCCGGATCTACTTTAGCCCGTGCTTCGTCGAGCAGGGCCTGGAATTTCTCGTTGCACCAGCGCGCGTAGTTTTCGCCGTTCTTGGCCGCTTCGCAACTGAGCATAGGCGTCAGGAAGTTATCCGGGTCGCCGTTGTCGCCCGCCCATCCGGCCGAGACCATGTCGTGCTCGCCGGCCTTGGCGCGTTTGAGCATCTCGCCCCATTCCATCACGCGGATGTCGATCTTGATCCCGACTTTCGCCAGGTCAGCCTGCATCATCTGCGCGCCGAGCATCGGGTTCGGGTTGGTCGGGCCGCCACCGTTGCGGGTGAACAGGGTGAACGTGGTGCCTTCCGGTACTCCGGCTTCCTTGAGCAGGGCACGGGCCTTGTCGAGGTCACGTGGCGGGTTTTTCAGCTCGTGGTTGTAGCCCAGCAGGGTCGGCGGGTACGGATTGACCGCAACGGTCGCGTTGCCCTTGCCGAACAGGGCGTTGACGTAGGCTTCCTTGTCGAAGGCGATGTCGATCGCCTTACGCACCCGCACGTCGCTGATGTACTTGTGCTGGGTGTTCATGGCGACGTACGAGACGGTCATCGCATCCAGTTCATCGACTTTCAGGTTGCTGTCTTTCTTGATGCTGGGGATGTCATCCGGTTTCGGGTACAGCGCGATCTGGCACTCGTTGGCCTTGAGTTTCTGCAAGCGCACGTTGTTGTCGGTGGCGATCGCCAGGATCAGCGCGTCAGCCGGCGGCTTGCCACGGAAATAGTCCGGGTTGGCCTTGAAGCGTACCTGGGCGTCCTTGTTATAGCGCTGGAAGATGAACGGCCCGGTGCCGACCGGTTTGTTGTTCAGGTCGCCGGTCTTGTTGGCCTTGAGCAACTGGTCGGCGTACTCGGCCGAATAGATCGAGGAGAACGCCATGGCGATGTCGGCCAGGAACGGCGCTTCGCGGCGGGTCAGGGTGAACTTGACGGTGTTGTCGTCGACTTTCTCGACGCTTTTGAGCAGTTCCTTGAAGCCCATGCTTTCAAAGTACGGGAAGCCCACGCTCGACAGCTTGTGCCACGGGTGATTCGGGTCCAGCTGACGCTGGAAACTCCAGACCACGTCGTCGGCGTTCATGTCGCGGGTCGGCTTGAAATATTCGGTGGTGTGAAACTTGACGCCTTTGCGCAGGTGGAACGTGTAGGTCAGGCCGTCTTCGCTGATGTCCCACGACTCGGCCAGCGCCGGAATCACTTCGGTGGTACCGGGCTTGAAGTCCGCCAGACGGTTGAAGATGGTTTCGGCCACCGCGTCGGCAGTGACTGCAGTCGTGTACTGGACCATATCGAAGCCTTCCGGACTGGCTTCGGTGCAGACCACCAAGGGTTTGGCCGAGACGCCGACAGCGACACTCAGCAACGCAGCCGCGATGGCCGCACGTAGGGGAAGCATTTTCATCAAGAACCCTCTGCAATCGGTTGAAGACAAAAAGCCGAACGGCCGACTCGTCACTGAGTCAGCCGTCGGCTGGCGGTTTTACAGGATGTTGAATGGAACGGTGGTCACCAGACGGAACTCGTTGATGCTGCCGTCAGCCTGGTTTTCGCTGGCGCGGTGCGCGGTGTAGGTCGCGCGAACGGTGGTTGCCTTCAGAGGACCGCTCTGTACGGCATAAGCGGCACCGATCCCGTATTCATAGTGATGCTCGCCGTCCATCGACTGCACGCCATCGTAGCCGCCACCCTTGTAGTGAGTGCCGTCGATGCCCCAGCCGCGGGCCTGGTAGATGTTGAACTTCAGGCCTGGCACGCCGTATTCGGCCATGTTCAGACCGTAGGCCACCTGGAAGGATTTCTCGTTCGGGCCGTTGAAGTCCGACAGCAGGGAGTTGGCCAGGTAGATGCCGTTGGTTTCGTGCAGGTAGTCGAAGTACTCGTTACCGTTCACTTCCTGGTAGGAGAAGGTCAGGGTATGCGCCTGGTGGGTCAGACCGAACGACAGGGAGTAGGTGTCGTTGTCGATTTCACCGAGTTTTTTCTTACCTTCGTCCACGGTCTTGTAGTAGTTCAGACCGGTGGTCAGGGCCAGAACCGAGCTGTCCCCCAGTACGTGGGTGGCGCCGAAGTAGTACTGGTTCCACAGGTCTTCGGCCTGGGTGCCCCACAGGCTGGTGGTCAGGCTGGCGAACGGCTGGTACGAGATGCCGCCGGTGTGAACGTGGTCGGCTTCGGCATCGATCGCGCCGTATTCGGAGCGGAATTTGCTCAGGCTTTCTTCGGTACGCGGCGACACGCGGTCGAACGAGGCCAGGTCGAAGGACAGGTTGTTCAGTTCTTCGCTGTGGATCGCGATACCTTCGAAGCTCGATGGCAGCGGACGGTTGCCGATCACATCAACCTGCGGGCTGCTGAAGTTCATGCGACCGGCGGTCAGGGTGGTGTTGGAGATCCGCGCCTTGACGTTGGCCAGGCCGACTTTGCTCCACTGGCCCTGGGCTTCGCCGCCTTCACGGGTCAGGGTACGGTTGTTGCCCGCGCCTGGACGGGTGCCCGGTGCGCCGCCGTTGTTGGCCGCCAGGTTCTCGCGGTCACGCTCCAGCGCGATGGCGTTGTACGCCGCCACTTCGGTGCTGAAACCGACGGTGCCTTCGGTGAAGCCCGAGTTGTACTTGACGATGGTGCCTTGCACCCAGTTGATACGGCGGTCGGTCGGGGTGGCCACACCATCCTTGCGATAGGTGAACTTGCCGCCGCGTTTCAGTTGTTCGTTGGCGTACCAGTTACGGGTCGTGCCGCTGATTGTGGAGCCTTCGAGAAAGCCGGTGGCTTCAGCCTGGGCGCTCTTCTCGTTGACGGTCACCGGGGTGAACGCCTGGCTTTGGGTTTCCGCATAAGCCGTGGCGGTGATGCTGCTGATGGCCAGGGCCAGTATCGCGGTATTGCTCAGTTTCATGGGTGAAGCTCCTTTACTTTCTTTTTATGCCGGCTTTTTTGGGTTGGCCGGTTATTGGTTTAGAACTCATTCACACATCGCAAACGTTTGCAAAAGGCCTGATTGGCGAATTTCGGCAAAGCGCTTGCGTGAGGGGGTAGACGGCCCCCTCAGCATTGCGGCTAATCGGTTTTTTGTTTAATCGATGCTGACACCCGAAAACACGTTGCGACCGAACGGGCTCACCTTGAACCCTTCGACCTTGGCGCTCAGCGGCTGGTTGACCGTTGAGTGGGCGACAGGCGTGATCGGCACTTGCTGCTTGAGCAGTTGCTGGGCCTGTTTATAGAGCACGGTGCGCTGGTCACGGTCGGTGACGACCTTGGCCTGTTTGATCAGCTTGTCGTAAGCCGGATCGCACCACATGGAGTAGTTGTTGCCGCCGATGGCATCGCAGCTGTACAGCGTGCCGAGCCAGTTGTCCGGATCCCCGTTGTCACCGGTCCAGCCGATCAGGCTGACGTCGTGCTCGCCATTCTTGGTGCGCTTGATGTACTCGCCCCATTCGTAGCTGACGATCTTCACTTTCAGACCGATCTTGGCCCAGTCGGCCTGGAGCATTTCGGCCATCAGTTTGGCGTTCGGGTTGTACGGCCGTTGTACCGGCATCGCCCACAGGGTGATCTCGGTGCCTTCCTTGACGCCGGCAGCCTTGAGCAGCTCTTTGGCTTTTTCCGGGTTGTAGGCGGCGTCCTTGATCGTGTCGTCGTAGGACCATTGGGTCGGCGGCATGGCATTGACGGCCAGTTGGCCGGCGCCTTGATAAACAGCGTTGAGAATCCCCTGTTTATTCACCGCCATGTCCAGCGCCTGACGCACTTCGAGCTGGTCGAATGGCTTGTGGCGCACGTTGTAGGCGATATAGCCGAGGTTGAAGCCTGGTTTCTCGATCAATTGCAGTTTCGGGTCGTTCTTCAGTGCCGGCACATCGGCCGGACGCGGGTGCAGGGTGACCTGACATTCACCGGCCTTGAGCTTCTGCACACGTACCGAGGCGTCAGTATTGATCGCGAAAATCAGGTTCTTCAGCTTCACCCGGCTCGGATCCCAGTAGTGCGGGTTGCCGGTGTAGCGAATGTTCGAGTCTTTCTGGTAGCTCTTGAACACGAACGGGCCAGTGCCGATCGGCTTCTGGTTGATGTCGCTCGGCTTGCCTTCGGCCAGCAGCTTGTCGGCGTATTCGGCGGACAGAATGGCGGCGAAGCTCATGGCGATGTTCTGGATGAACGCGGCGTCGACGCTGTTGAGCGTGAACTGCACGGTCAGCGGCCCGGTCTTCTCGACCTTGGCGATGTTCTTGTTGAGGCTCATCCCGTTGAAATACGGGAACTCGGTCGGATAAGCCTTACGGAAAGGCTGTTGCGGATCGAGCATGCGGTTAAACGTGAACAGCACGTCGTCGGCGTTGAAATCGCGTGTAGGTTTGAAGTACGGCGTTGTATGAAATTTCACCCCTTCACGCAGGTGAAAGGTGTACTTGAGGCCGTCCTCGGAAATATCCCAGCTGGTTGCGAGGCCCGGTACTACACCGGTCGCGCCTTTTTCGAACTCGGCCAGGCGGTTGTACAGCGGTTCGGCGGCGTCGTTATCGGTCGCCGTCGTGTACTGCGCGGTATCGAAACCGGCCGGGCTGCCTTCGGAGCAGAACACCAGACTGTCGCTGGCGGCGAAACTGGCGGACGTGGCGGCCAACAGGCCAGCGCCCAGCAATGCGGAAAAAACCAAGGTATGGCGCATGACGCTCCCTCTTTTTTAGTGTTTTTCAATGCGCCGCGATCCCGTCCAGGGACGTTGTAGCTGCATTGAGCTCAAACCGAAACGAACAGCAAAAACCGAAAGCCCACGCAGTCACTGGTCAGAACCCGACGGTAGGGGCCGTGGGTCTGGCAGTAAATGCGCTGAGTCCTAAAGACTCGTAGGAAAAGGCGACACGTCCTAAACCATCCCGGTCAGACGGGCTGGAAAAGGTTGTAGGCAAATTCCTTACTTCTCGGCAAAAAAAACAGCGGCGACGCTGAAAACGTCGCCGCTGCCTCTTTTATTTGCTGACGCTGACGCCGTAGAAGGAGTTCAAGCCGAATGGGCTGATCTTGAAGTCCTGCACGTTGGCGCGCATGGGTTGATACACCGTCGAGTGAGCGATAGGTGTCATAGGGACTGCATCTTTGAGGACGTGCTGCGCCTCTTTGTAGAGTTCGGTGCGCTTGGCCTGGTCAGTGGTGCGCTTGGCTTCTTTCACGAGGCCGTCGAATTTCTTGTCGCACCATTTGGAGAAGTTGTTGCCGCTCAGCGAGTCGCAACCAAACAGCACGTTGAGCCAGTTGTCCGGATCACCATTGTCACCGCTCCAGCCAATCAGCATGCCCTGGTTCTCGCCACCCTTGGAGCGCTTGATGTACTCGCCCCACTCGTAGCTTTGAATCTTCACGTTCAGACCGATTTTCTTCCAGTCGGACTGGAGCATTTCGGCCATCAGTTTGGCGTTCGGGTTGTACGGACGCTGAACCGGCATCGCCCACAGAACGATCTCGGTACCTTCCTTGACGCCGGCTTCCTTGAGCAGCTGCTTGGCTTTCTCAGGATCGTACTTGGCGTCCTTGATGGTGGTGTCGTAGGACCACTGGGTCGGTGGCATGGCGTTGACGGCCAGTTGGCCCGCGCCCTGGTAAACCGAGTCGATGATCTGTGGCTTGTTGACCGACATGTCCAGCGCTTGGCGCACACGCAGGTCAGCCAGCGGGTTAGGCTCGTTGCTGCCCTTGACCTTGTCCATCACGTTGTAGGCGATGTAGCCCAGGTTGAAGCCGGCCTGGTCAGGCATCTTCAGCGCAGGATCGGCTTTCAGTGCCGCGAGGTCGGCCGGACGCGGGAACAGGGTGACCTGGCACTCGTTCTTCTTCAGCTTCTGGATACGTACCGACGGGTCGGTGGTGATGGCGAAGATCAGGTTGTCGATCTTCACGTCTTCAGGCTTCCAGTACTCCTTGTTGCCGGTGTAGCGGATGTTGGAGTCTTTCTGGTAGCTCTTGAACACGAACGGACCAGTGCCGATCGGCTTCTGGTTGATGTCGGCAGCCTTGCCTTCTTTCAGCAGCTGGGCTGCGTACTCGGCGGACTGGATCGACGCGAAGCTCATGGCCATGTTCTGGATGAACGCGGCGTCGACTTCTTTCAGAGTGAACTTGACGGTGTGGTCGTCGACTTTATCGATCTTGGTGATGTTGGTGTCCATCCCCATGTCGGTGAAGTACGGGAATTCGGTCGGGTACGCCTTACGGAACGGGTCATCCTTGTTAATCATGCGATTGAAGGTGAACAGCACGTCGTCGGCGTTGAACTCACGAGTCGGCTTGAAATACGGGGTGGTGTGGAACTTGACGCCTTCACGCAGGTGGAAGGTGTAAGTCAGGCCGTCATCCGAGATGTCCCACTTGGTCGCCAGACCAGGAATCACGGCGGTACCGCCACGCTCGAACTGGGTCAGACGGTTGAACATGGTTTCGGCTGAGGCGTCGAAGTCGGTTCCGGTGGTGTATTGGCCTGGATCGAAACCGGCCGGGCTGCCTTCGGAGCAGAACACCAGGTTAGTCGCAGCGGTGGCGAAAGGTGCGGAGGCTAACAAGCCTGCGCCGACTAAAAACGGAATGACCGCGTGTTTAAGCATGTTGGCCTCATGATTTGTTGTCATTTTTTAGTAGTGAGGTACGACCTCGTGAGTCGTGCCTGCGGATACTTATGCAGGGCCCATACCCAATGCAAGATCCAGAGCGCTCGGCGGCGTCAAAGCGTGGCACGAACGTACCTTAATGTCGCATCCGTATAACTTCTGACGCATTTGACCGTTTGCGGGCGGTTTTTACGGTGCAAATGGAGCCCCAAAACGGTGCATTGGTCACGCTGTGCGCGCCGGATTGGGGCCGGGTGTTACTTATTTATACCCACGCCATAGAAGGGGGTTAGACCGAACGGGCTGATCTTGAAGTCGCTGACTTCCTTGCGCAGTGGCTGGAACACCGTGGAGTTGGCGATCGGCGTGATCGGCACCTGCTGTTTAAGGATCAGTTGCGCCTGTTGATACAGTTTTACCCGTTGCGATTTATCGGTGGACACCTTGGCCTGTTGCACCAGCTTGTCGTAGGCCGGATCGCACCATTTGGCGTAGTTGCTGCCCTTCACCGCCGCGCAGCTGTAAAGCACGCCCAGCCAGTTGTCCGGGTCGCCGTTGTCACCGGTCCAGCCGTAGATCATCGCGTCATGTTCGCCATTCTTGGCGCGCTTGATGTACTCGCCCCATTCATAGCTGACGATGTTGGCCTTGATACCGATCTTCTCCCAATCCTGCTGGATCATCTGTGCCGACATCCGCGCATTCGGGTTCGAGGCGCGCTGCACGGTCATGGCCCAGAGGTTGATGGTTGTACCCGGTGCAACCCCGGCTTCCTTGAGTAGCGCTTTGGCTTTCACAGGGTCGTGCGGCGCGTCTTTTATGTTCGGATCGAACGACCATTGCGCTGGCGGCAAGGCGTTTTGCGCCAGCTGTCCGGCACTCTGGTAAACCGCCTTGATGATCGCCGGTTTGTCGATGGCCATATCGAGTGCCTGGCGCACTTTGAGCTGATCCAGCGGCGGATGGGTGGTGTTGTAGGCGAGGAAGCCGAGGTTGAAACCGGGCTGCTTCAACACCCGCAGATTCGGGTCTTTTTCCATCACTTCGATGTCGGCCGGGCGCGGGTAACCGCTGACCTGGCATTCGCCGGTCTTGAGCTTTTGCAGGCGGACGGCGGCGTCCGGGGTGATCGAGAAGACCAGGTTGTCGAGCTTCACGTCCTCGGGTTTCCAGTAGTCCTTGTTCGCCGCGTAGCGGATCTGCGCGTCCTTCTGGTAGCGCTTGAACACGAACGGGCCGGTTCCGACCGGTTTCTGGTTGAGGTCTGCTGCTTTGCCTTCCTTCAGCAATTGGGCGGCGTATTCGGCCGATTGCACCGAGGCGAAGCTCATGGCGAGGTTTTGCACGAACGCGGCATCGACGTTGTTCAGGTTGAAGCGCACGGTGTTGTCGTCGAGTTTTTCCACGGATTTGATTGTTGTGTTCAGGCCCATGTCGGTGAAGTACGGGGACTCGGCGGGGTAGGCCTTGCGAAAGGCGTTGTCCGGGTCGAGCAGGCGCTGGAAGGTGAACAGGACGTCGTCAGCGTTGAAGGTTCGGGTCGGGGTGAAGTAGTCGGTGGTGTGGAATTTTACGTTTTGGCGCAGGTGGAAGGTGTACTGGAGGCCGTCCGGGCTTACGTCCCAGTTGGTTGCCAGGCCTGGTTCGACTTCGGTGCCGCCGCGTTTGAATTGGGTGAGGCGGTTGAAGACGGTTTCGGCGGAGGCGTCGAAGTCGGTACCGCTGGTGTATTGGCTGGGGTCGAAGCCTGCGGGGCTGGCTTCGGAGCAGTAGACCAGGGTTGTTGCTGCGTTTGCGAAGGGTGCGGTAGTTGCCAGGGCGAGGGTGATCAGGAGTGGTTTCAGGGTGAGTCTTTGCATGTCTGGCCCGTGGGTTTTTAGGTGGTTGTTGTTTGAGGTTAGCGGGGATTTGGGGGTGTTCGGAAATATCGTTTTTTGAGGGGATGCGTCTATCTCGGTATATCTGGGCTTGTGTACATATCCGTTGCTGCGGTAACGGCTTCTTATGGTTCCGCTCTTACAGCGGGTCACTTTGGCAAACGCCCCAAAGTAACCAAAGGTCTTGGGCCCCGGCGTACGGCCCCTCGCTGGGGCTCGGGGTTCCTTCGTTCCGGGATTCATCCGGGGGCATCGCCTACGGTTT